>NZ_JBJGYO010000005.1:0-270591 GCF_054050035.1 Geodermatophilus sp. SYSU D00815
CCGACTGCGCGGTCAGGCCCAGCGCCTGGGCGACGGCGACCGACTCGGCGGAGCCGGCCTCGGCCTGCGCGGCCGGGTCGGCGCCGACGAGGACGTTGACCATGACCGCGCCGGCGGCGGCGACGCCGAGGTAGATGCTCGGCCGGCGGGCGGGGACGGTGAGCCGGCGGCGCGAGCGGGCGGTGGCGCGGCCGGGGGCGGGGGTGCGGGGATCCATGGGGAGAGGTGCTCCGAGGGGTGCGTGCGCAGCGCCGGGGTGCGACGAGCGGCGGCGGCTGCGGCGGGTGGGCGCAGGAACGGCGTCAGGGACGGCCGCGTGCGATCGACTGCGCGGGCGCACCCGGGGCCGGCGGTGCCGGCGCGAGCGGGGTCGTGCTGCGGTGCTGGGGGCACGCCATCGGGGCGGCGCTCCGTTCTTCCGACACGCCGCCTACCGAGTTAGCTGACGGGTTCGGGCGGGAAGCAGCCCTACCGGCCGGCGGGCCTCGAACGGCCCGCGGGCGGATTCACCCCAGTACTGCGGTGGGTCCCCGGCTCGCCCCGGAGGGCGACTCGGCGGCGCCCGCTCGGACTCCCCGGCGGGGACGTGACGACCGGTGCGGGCGGCAGCCACGGTAACGGCGTTATGCACTCGTGACAATCGCGGTGCGGGCGAACCGTCAGGTCGCGACCGGAGGTGTGAGCGACGTTACCGACCACTTCGGTCGGTTCCCCTACCGACTCGGTCGGGAGCCGCCGTACCGTCGACGCCGTGGCACGCCCGTTCCGGCAGCAGGTCGACGACGGGATCCTCGACCGGGCCGCCGCCCTGTTCGCCCGGCAGGGCTTCGCCAAGACCTCGCTGCAGGACGTCGCGGACGCCGTCGGGCTGTCGAAGGCCGGCCTGCTGCACCACTTCCCCAGCAAGGAGGCGCTGCACGAGGCCGTGCGCGCGCAGGCCGGCGCCCTCGGCCGGCGGGTGCTCGACCAGGTGCGCGACCAGGAGGAGGGCCCGGCGCGCGACCGGCAGGCGCTGGAGGTCCTGGTCGACGTCGCGCTGGCGCACCCCGGACTGGTGGCGCTGCTGCTGACCCCGGTCCTGCAGCTCGGTGCGGACGCCGAGCCGCCCGAGCTCGACGCCGCGAGCACCGCCGCGCTGCAGGCCTTCGGGGTGGACCCCGGGTGCACGCCGCCGGAGCGCACGGTCCGGGTCGTCGGCGCGCTCGCCGCGCTGGCGGTCCTCTCCATCGCCTCGCACCACGAGAACCGGACCACCGAGTGGCGGCGGCACATCGTCGCCACCTGCTTCGACGCGCTCGGCCACCGCCGCCCCGGCGCCGCTCTTCCCGACCCCGACCAGGTGGAGGCCTGATCCCATGGCTGTGCTGTTGTCCCGACTCGGTGCGTTCTCGCACCGGCACCGGGTGAGCGTGCTGCTCGTCTGGCTGGTCGTCCTGGTGGCCGGCGGCGCGGGAGCGGTCACGCTCGCCGGGGAGACGACGAGCAGCTTCTCGATCCCCGGGCAGGAGTCGACCACCGCCCTGGAGCGCATCGGCGAGGAGTTCGGCGGCGCCGGCGGCGGGGCGACCGCCCGGGTCGTGGTGCGGGCCGAGGACGGCCAGCCGCTGATCACGCCGCAGCACGTGGTCACCGTCGGTGAGCTGGTGACCCGGCTCGGCGCGCTGCCCGGGGTGGCCTCGGCCACCGACCCGCTGGACCCGGCCGCGCCGGCGATCAACGCCGACCAGGACACCGCCTACAGCACCGTCACCTACGACGCGGCCCCCGGCGAGGTGACCCCCGAGCAGCAGGACGCGCTGCTGGCCACCGTGGCCGACGCCCGCGCCTCCGGGCTGAGCGTCGAGGTCTCCGGCGAGGCGATCCAGGAGGTGCCGCACGTGGGCGGCCCGGCCGAGGCGATCGGCGTCGTCATCGCCCTGGTCGTCCTGGCGGTCACCTACGGCTCGCTGCTGGTCGCGGGCATGAACCTGCTGACCGCCGCCGTCGGCGTCGGCATCGGCGTCATGGGCATCACCGTCGCCACCGGGTTCACCGACCTGTCGTCGACCACGCCGATCCTGGCCGCGATGCTCGGCCTCGCCGTCGGCATCGACTACGCGCTGTTCATCGTCACGCGCTACCGCCAGGAGCTGCGCCACGGCGCCGCGGCCGGCACCGCCATCGCCACCGCCGTCGGCACGGCGGGGTCGGCCGTGGTCACCGCCGGCCTCACCGTGGTCATCGCGCTCGCCGGCCTGTTCGTCGTCGGCATCCCGTTCCTCACCCAGATGGGTCTCGCGGCGGCCGCCACGATCGTCGTCGCCGTCCTGGTGGCGCTGACCCTCGTGCCCGCGGTGCTGGGCTTCCTGGGCCTGCGCGCGCTGCCGAAGAAGCAGCGCGCCGCGGCGGCCGAGGGGACGGCGCCGGGGGCGGGGCGCGGCTTCCTCGCCGGCTGGGCGGGCACGGTCACCCGCCGGCGGGTGGTCTCGGTGCTGCTGACGGTCGTCGCCCTGGGGACGATCGCGGTGCCGTTCTTCTCCATGCAGACGACGCTGGTGCAGAACGCCCCCGAGGGCTCGACCCAGGCGCGGGCGCAGGAACTGCTCGCCGAGGGCTTCGGCGAGGGCTTCAACGGGCCGCTCACCGTCCTCTTCGAGGGCGACCGCGCGTCCACGGCCGCCGGGCAGCTGGTGGGGTCGGTCACCGCGCTCGACGACGTCGCCCTGGTCGCCCCGCCGGTCCCCAACGCCGACGACACCGCCGCCCTGCTGACCGTCGTCCCGGTGTCCGGGCCGACCGACCCGGACACCGAGCAGCTGGTGGCCGACCTGCGCGACCTGCTCGCCGGCACCGACGGCGTCGCGGCCTCGGTCACCGGGCAGACGGCGGTCAGCGTCGACGTGGCGCAGGCCCTCGACGACGCGCTGCCGGTGTACCTGGCGCTCGTCGTCGGGCTGGCCCTGGTGCTGCTCGTGCTCGTCTTCCGGTCGCTGCTGGTGCCGCTGGTGGGCGTGCTCGGCTTCCTGCTCACCGTGGGCGCGGCGCTGGGCGCCACCGTCGCGGTGTTCCAGTGGGGGTGGCTGGCCGGCGCGGTCAACCTCGACACGACCGGCCCGCTGATCAGCCTCACGCCGATCCTCGTGATCGGCATCCTGTTCGGGCTGGCGATGGACTACCAGATCTTCCTGGTGTCCCGCATGCACGAGGCCCACAGCCACGGCGTCGCGCCGCGCGAGGCGATCCGCACCGGGTTCCGCCAGGCCGCTCCGGTGGTGGTCGCGGCCGCGCTGATCATGTTCTCGGTGTTCGCGGGGTTCGTGCCCGCCGGCGAGCCGACGATCAAGTCGATCGCCTTCGCCCTGGCGATGGGCATCCTGTTCGACGCCTTCGTCGTCCGCATGGTGCTGGTGCCGGCCGCGCTGGCGCTGCTCGGCCGGGCCGCCTGGTGGCTGCCGCGCTGGCTGAGCTGGCTGCCGGTGCTCGACGTCGAGGGCGCGGCCCTGGAGAAGGCCGACCGCTCCCCCGAGGCGGAGCGGACGCCGGTCGGGGTCGCCGGGCGGTGACCGTCCGGCACGGCCCGTCCCGCTCCGGGGCGGGCCGTGCCGGGGTCAGAACCGGTCGGGGCCGAACGGCTCGAGCAGCGGGTCCCGGCGGCCGGTGAGCACCTCCTCGGCCAGCAGCTCCCCCGCGACCAGCCCGAGCGTCGCCCCGCTGTGCGTGAAGGCGACCCAGCAGCCGGGCACCCCGGGCAGCTGCCCCAGCACCGGCCGGCCGTCGCCGGGGACCGGTTTGCGGCCCACGCCGCAGGAGGCGGCGGTGAGCGCGGGGCCGCCGGCCAGCACCGCCGAGGCCTCCCGGAGCAGCCCCGCCACGGTGGCGTCCGGCACCTCGTACCCGCCGTCGGCCCGGCGGCGGACCTCCCGCTCCGACCAGGCGGCGTCGAGGACCAGCGTGCCGCCGGGCGCGGGCCGCACCGACACCCGCGGGGTGGTGAGCACCGCCCGCAGCCGGTGGTGCGCGGGCTCTGTGCGGACCAGCAGCGCGTCGGTGGTCGCGTCGGGGATCGCCCACCCCAGGGCGGCCGCGGCGGCCGGCACGTCGGGGCCGGTGGCGAGCACCGCGGCGTCCGCCGGCAGCAGGTCGCCCGCGCCCGTGCGCACGCCGGTCACCGCGCCGCCGGTGACCACGACGGCGCACCGCCCCGCCCCGGTGCGCACCCGCCCGCCGGCGGCGACCAGCTCGGCGGCCAGCCGCTCGACCAGCGCGGGCAGGTCGACCCAGCCCTCGTCAGGGGTGAGGAGGGCGCCGGAGCCGGGGACGGCCCGCGGGTCCACGCCGGGCACCCGGGCCGCCACCTCCTCCGGGCCGAGCCACTCCGCCGCGTACCCCGACCGCCGCAGGTGCTCGAACGTCCCCCGGGCGGCGTCGTCGTCGCTCCAGCGGAGCGCGCCGTCGAACCTCAGCCAGGTCGCGCACCCGCCGCCCGCGGCGAGGGCGCGGTAGCGCTCGAGCCCGCGCAGGCGCAGCCGGTGGTACTCCGGCGGGTAGCCGCCGGAGGAGTTCAGCCAGGACAGCGAGCGGCCGCTGGCGCCGCTGGCCAGGCCGGCCTCGGTGAGCAGGGTGACCCGGGCGCCGCGCTCGGCCAGCCGGGCCGCGGTGCAGACGCCGAGGACTCCCCCGCCGACGACCGCGACGCGCCGGGCCGGTGCGCTCAGTCGTCGTCCTCCTCGCCCTCGTCGTCGCCGGACTCCTCCTCCACCTGCTCCTGGCCCCCGCCGTCGTCCTCGGACCCGCCACCGCAGGCGGCGACGGTGAACGCGGAGGCGGCGACGGCCATCCCCGCCACGGCGGTGCGCCAGCGGGCGCGTCGGTACGTCATGGCCGTCGTGTGCCCGCCCGGGGCGGGTGGCACACCCGGCCTCGGGGACGACGGTCGAGGGCCACGCCCTCCCCCGGCGCCGGGCGCGCGGCTAGGAGGCGGCCGAGCGCGGGGCCAGGTGCAGACCGGGCGGCGGCAGGGTCGTGGCCAGCGTGGTGAGGGCCTCGTTGACCTGCTCGTTCATCCGCTGCAACGACGCGCGCGCGGCGTCGCGCCGGCGTTCCAGCTCGGCGATCTCCGCCTCGAGGCCCGCGAGGCGCTCGGCCGCCTGCGCCTCGGCCGCCTCGCGCTGCCGGCGGGAGGCCTCGTCGAGCCGCCGGATGCGCGCGGCCGCCTCGGCGTCCTCGCGCTCGCGCCGCTCGGCGGCCTGCTCGTCGAGCCGCGCGCGCTGCCGGGCGGCGTCGGCGTCGAGGCGGTGCCGCTCCTCGCCCGCGCGCTCCAGCAGCGCGGCGACCTCGGCCAGGGCCTGCTGCCGCGCCGCCGCGGCCTCGGCGCGGTGGCTCTCGGCCTCCTCGCGCACGCGGGCGGCGTCGGCCGCGGCCAGCTCGGTCAGCTCCCGGGCCCGCTGCTTCCAGGCCTCGGCCTCCTCCGCGGCGGTCGCGGTGATCTCGGCGGCCTCGTCCGCGGCCAGCTGCAGCATCGTGCCGATCCGGTCGGAGACGTGCGCCAGCTGCTGGGCGCCGGCCGAGCGCACCGACATCTGGCGGGCGAGCTGCAGCTCGGCCCAGCACCGGCCGTACCGCTGCAGCAGGTCGTCGGTCTCCCGGCGCGCGGCCAGCAGACCGGCCTCCGCCCAGCCGACGTAGTTGTCGACCTGGAGCCGCTCGTAGCCGAACAGGCGCCGCCGGAAGACCGGCCGGGTGCTGAGCATCTCGTCGAGATCGCCGGAGTAGTTCGGTCGCGGCTCGGGTGGGGCGGCGACCGCGGGAGCGGAGCCCGGGGGCTCCCCCGGCGTGTCGCGGCCGACGACGTCGAGCTGGTCGGTCATGGCGAGCCGCCTCCTCGCTCCGGCCGGGCCCTGGGATCGGGGTGGGCCCGGGCGCCGGGTCCTCGGGCTGTCGGTGATGCGGACGATCCCGCACCGGAGACCGCCGGCGACGCGATGGGGGCACCGCGCCCGCGGACACGCCCCGGGCGGCGCGACGAGTGCCGAGGGCGCCACCCACGGTGATCGCGTCCGGCCCGGGCCCCGGGCGTGCGACGGGGCCGTCAGCCGGCGTCGGCCCACGACCGCACGACCGCGACGTCGAGCGGGAAGTCGAGGGGGAACCGGCCGAACAGCAGCCGGCCGGCGCCGGCCGCGGCGGCCCGCACCTCCTCCGCGACCTGCTCGGCCAGGTGCTCGGGCGTGTGCACGACCACCTCGTCGTGCAGGAAGAAGGCGAGGTGCGGCCGCCGGTCGAGCGGGCCGCCGCCGCCGAGCCGCCAGAGCCGGTTGCGGAGGTCGGCCAGCCAGCACAGCGTCCACTCCGCGCCGGTGCCCTGGACGACGAAGTTGCGGGTGAAGCGCCCCCACGCGCGGCGGCGCCGGTCGCGGTCGGCGCGCGAGCCGTCCTCGTCGGGCGGCTCGCCGAGGCCCACCGCCCGCTCGGCCCACTCCCCCGACGGCAGCGGCGAGCCCCGGCCGAGCAGCGTGCGCACGACCTCGCCGCGCTCGCCGGCGCGGGCGGCGTCCTCCACCAGGGCGACGGCGCGGGGGTAGCGGCGGGCCAGCCGGGGCAGCACGCGGCCGCTCTCGCCCCGCGTGACGCCGTAGATGGCCCCCAGGACGCCCACCTTGGCCTCGGCCCGGGTGGCCACCACGCCGGCGTCGACCATGCCCTGGTACAGGTCGGCCGAGCGGGCCGCCCGGGCCAGCGCCGCGTCGCCGCTCATGCCCGCCAGCACCCGCGGCTCCAGCTGGGCGACGTCGGCCACGACCAGCCGCCAGCCGTCGTCGGCGACGGCGGCGGCCCGGACCTGGGCGGGGACCGACAGGGCGCCGCCGCCGTTGGACGCCCACCGCCCGGTGACCACCCCGCCGGGCACGAACACCGACCGGAAGCGGCCGTCGCGGACCCAGGTCTCGAGCCAGGCCCAGCCGTTGGCCGTGAGCAGGCGGGCGAGCTTCCTGTACGCGAGCAGCGCCGGCACGGCGGGGTGGTCGAGCTGCTCGAGGGTCCACGAGCGGGTGTCGTCGACGGCGAGCCCGGCGCCCTGCAGCGCGCGGAGCAGCTCGGCCGGCGAGTCGGGGTTGAGGTCGGGGACGGCGAGGGCGGCGCGGACCTCGCCCAGCCGCCGCTCGAGGGCCGCCGGCCGCTGCCCGGCCCGGGGCCGCGGCCCGAGCAGCTCGGTGAGCAGGTGGTCGTGGACGTTGGCCCGCCACGGCAGCCCGGTGTGCGTCATCTCGGCGGCCGCCAGCGCGCCCGAGGACTCGGCGGCCAGCAGCAGGCCCAGCCGCGCCGGGTCCGCGGACGCGGCGAGCGCCGCCTGCTGGCGCGCGTGCTCGGCGCCGGGGTCGAGCCGGTCGGCCGGGTCGGCCAGCGGGAAGAGCCCGGGGTCGCCGGGGGTGCCCGGCGCCAGCGCGTCCCAGCCGGGGGTCTCCCCGGCGGTCAGCAGCGCCTGGTCGACCAGCGGCGAGCGCCGCAGCACCGCGTGGGCCAGGCGCAGGTCGGTGCAGCGCTCCACCCGCACGCCGGCCGCCAGCAGGGCCGGGTACCAGCGCGCGGTGTCGTCCCAGATCCAGCGGACCGGCGCGGCCTCCTGCGCGCGCACGAAGGCGGGCAGCTCGCCGGCGGGCACCCGGGTCGCCCCGTCCGCCGGACCGTCGTCGGTCCAGTCGCGGGCCTCCACGCCGGCGGCGTCGTCGGCCCCGCCGAGCCGCCGGAGGAGGATGCGCCGCACCGCCGCAGTCTCGCCGACGGTGCCGACGGGCCGGTCAGGAACCGGTGGCGGCGGGCTCGCCCCAGAACTCGTCGACGGCGTACTGGTCGCGGCTGTGCAGCCACGACTCGGCGATCCTCCCGTCGCGCAGCCGCACCACGTGCGCGAGGTTGTTCTCCAGCGGCCGCTCGCGGTCGGGCCGGGTCGCGGTGTAGGTGCACAGGGCGACCCCCCACTCGCCGTCGTCGAGCACCCGGTGCAGGGTGAGGTCGAGCGTCCCGCCGCTCACCTCGGCGGCGTGGACGACGAAGCCGACGATGGCGTCGCGGCCCTCGTAGGTGCCGGTGTTGCTGCTGCGGCCGGGCACGTGCAGCACGGAGTCCTCGGTGAGGGCCTGCGCGGCCGTGGGCAGGTCCCCGGCCCTCAGGTGGTCGTACCAGTGGCGAAGCGCGGACATCGGGTCCTCCTCGAGTGGATGGCTCGGGTCGATGGCTCCCCCGTCATTTCGACGTAGAAATGATGACAGGACGTCGTTTCGACGTCAAACTGATTCTCGTGACAGCTCCGGCCGAGGACGCGGTGGACCAGATGGTGGCCCAGTGGCGCCGCGAGCGGGCCGACCTCGACCCCTCCTCCATGGCGCTGTTCGCCCGCCTCACCCGGGCGCACCTGGCGGCGTCGCGGGCGATCGACGCGACCCTGGACCGGCACGGGCTCAAGCGCGGGGAGTTCGACGTGCTGGCCTCGCTGCGGCGGGCCGCGGCGCCGTTCCGGCTCTCCCCCGGTGACCTCGCCCGCGCGATGGTGCTCTCGCCCGCGGCCACCACCCACCGCGTCCAGCTGCTGGAGGGCCGCGGGCTCGTGGTCCGCCGTCCCGACCCCGCCGACGGCCGCTACGGCGTCGTCGAGCTGACCGAGGCCGGCCGCGAGCTCGTCGACCGCGCCGTCGCCGACCACGTGGCCGGCCTCGACCGCATGCTGGCCGACGTGCCGCCGGCCGACCGCCAGCGCCTGACCGAGCTGCTCGCCGCCGTCGAGCGCGCGGCGGACGGCTGAACCGCGTCGGCTCCGCGGCGACCGGGCCGTGTCCTCGCCGGCGGCACGGCTCCCTCCCCTGGGGAGCACGCGTGCCCGCCGTCCAGCGGTCGGGGTCCCCGTGCGGTCCGCGCCACGCCAGGGGCGCCGCGGCGGCGCCGGCATCGTCCGGGAGGTGTGATCCGCGTCCCGGGACGCTCAAGGACCTCGCCCGATCGGCCGATGCCCCTGCCGTGAGCAGCACCGTTCGCGCGGACGCAGGGACGCTGGCGGCGTCCCTGGACGAGCTGGAGATCCGGTCCCGGCTCGACCGCGGGGGTCTCGAGGAGGACGCCGAGCGCGCCGCCGCCGCCGCGCGCGAGCTCGGCGACGCCGCGCTGGAGCTGCGCGCCCGGCTGGTCGGCGGCGACCTGCTCCGCCGGCGCGGGGACGTCGCCGCCGCCGGCCGGATCGCCCAGGCCGTGCACCGGTGGGCCACCGACAACGGCGCCCGGTACCTGCTCGCCCGCAGCTCGTTCGTGCTCGCCGCCGTCTTCCAGGAGCTCGGCGACCGCTCCCTCGCTCTCGAGCACGCGGTGCGGGCGGTGGACCTGCTCGACGAGGACGCGCCGGCGGCGCTGCGGATCGACCACCTCGGCCGGCTGGCCGACTGCCTGGGCCTGGACGGCGACGACGCGGCGCAGGAGCGCTACTCCGAGGTGCTGCGGCTGGCCGAGGAGCTCGGCGACGTCGACCGCCAGCTGCTGGTGCTCAACAACCGGGCCTACTGCGCGACGCTGCGCGGCCGCTTCGAGCCGGCCCTGGCCGACAGCATCCGGCTGCAGGAGCTCTCGGCGGCGCACGGCCTGCCCCTGCACGTCGGCCGGCTCGACACCGTGGCCCGCGCGCTCATGGGCCTGGGCCGGCTGGCGGAGGCGGAGGCGGTCCTGCTGCCCGGGCTGGCGCCGGAGGTGCTCGCCGCCTCCGACGACGGCGACGCCGGGGCGGACTTCCTGCTCACCCTCACCGAGGTGCGGCGGGGGCTGGGCGAGGTGGCCGCGGCGCAGGAGAGCCTCGACGAGTGCGTGCGCCGCTGCGAGCAGCACGGGCTGACCTCAATCCGGGTGCGCGCCCGGTGCGAGCAGGCGGAGCTGCACGCCGCCGCCGGCGACTTCCGGGCCGCCTACGAGGAGCACAAGCGCTACGTGGCGGCGCTGCTGGAGCTGCAGTCCGCGGAGCGGGACGCCCGGGCCCGCGCCGTGCACGCCATGTACGAGACCACCGAGGCGCGCAAGCAGAGCCGCCGCTACCGCGAGCTGTCCCTGCGCGACCCGCTGACCGGCCTGTACAACCGGCGCTACGTCGACGAGCAGCTGCCCGGACTGCTGCGCCGCGCCGCCGCCGTGGCGGCTCCCGTGACGGTCGCGCTGCTCGACGTCGACCACTTCAAGCGGGTCAACGACACCTGCTCGCACGAGGTCGGCGACCAGGTGCTGCGCACCGTGGGGGAGCTCCTCGAGCAGTTGGAGGCGCCCGAGGCCGGGACCGGCTCCTTCGTGGCGCGGATGGGCGGCGAGGAGTTCCTGCTCGTGCTCGTCGGCGATCCCGCCGAGGCGGTCGCCCACCTCGACGCCGTCCGCCGGGCCGTGGCCGGCCACCCCGCCTGGGGGCGGCTGACCGGGGGGCTGCCCGTCACCGTCAGCATCGGCGCCACCTGCGCGGCCGGCCCGGTCGCCGAGCCGCCGGTCGAGCTGCTGGGCCGGGCCGACCGGCACCTGTACCGCGCCAAGCGGGAGGGCCGCGACCGGGTGGTGGACGACCTGGTGCCGCTCCCGCACTGAGGCCGGTTGGCAGAACCTGACGAACGGGGCTGCCGAGTTCGACAGCGGAGGTCCTCCCGCACGCGCGGGTGGGCTGCCGATCGTTGGGACATGTCCGTCCGGCTCGTGACAGCGCTGTCCGCGACCGAACCACGGGTCGCCCCCCGGCCGTCGTCGTCCCCCTGGTGGCGCACGGCGGCGGTGTACCAGGTCTACCTGCGGTCCTTCGCCGACAGCGACGGCGACGGCATCGGCGACCTGGCCGGCCTGCGGTCCCGCCTGCCCTACCTGAGCTGGCTGGGCGTCGACGCCCTGTGGATCAACCCCCACTACCCCTCGGGCGGGGCGGATGGCGGCTACGACGTCGTCGACTACCGCGCGGTCGACCCCGACTACGGCGACGTCGCCGACCTCGAGGAGCTGGTGGCCGACGCCCGCCGGCTGGGCCTGCGGGTGATCCTCGACGTCGTCCCCAACCACACCTCCGACCGGCACCCCTGGTTCCAGCGGGCGCTGGCCGACCCCGCCTCCCCCGAGGCGGCCCGCTACCACTTCGCCCCGCCGTCGGCCGAGCCGCCGAACAACTGGCAGTCGCTCTTCGGCGGACCGGCGTGGTCGCGCACCCCGGACGGCCGGTGGTACCTGCACCTCTTCGCGCCGGAGCAGCCCGACCTGAACTGGCGCGACCCGGCCGTGGCCGCCGACTTCGAGCGGACGCTGCGCTTCTGGCTCGACCGCGGGGTGAGCGGCTTCCGCGTCGACGTCGCCTACGGGCTGTTCAAGGACGCCGCGCTGCGGGACAACCCCGGCGCCTACTCCCCCACCCTGTTCGGGCACGGTCCGGAGCAGGCCATGACCTGGAACCAGCCCGAGGTGCACGACGTCTGGCGCCGCTGGCGGGCGATCTGCGACGAGTACCCCGACACGATGCTGGTCGGCGAGGTCTGCCTGGCCGACCTCGAGCAGGTGGCGCTGTACTCGCGGCCCGACGAGCTGCACCAGTCGTTCTCCTTCCGGCTGCTGAAGTCCCCGTGGTCGGCGGAGGCCTTCGCCGACGGCGTGCGCACCGCGCTGGACGCCTTCGGCACGGTCGGCGCGCCGGTGTCGTGGGTGCTGGGCAACCACGACAAGGACCGCCTGGTCACCCGCTTCGGCGGCGGCGCCGTCGGCGAGGCCCGGGCGCGGGCCGCCGCCCTGCTGCTGCTGGCCCTGCCGGGCTCCCCGTACGTCTACGCCGGCGACGAGCTGGGGCTGCCGCAGGCCACCGTGCCGGACGCGGCCAAGAAGGACCCGATCTTCTTCCGCAGCGGCGGCGCCCGGGCCGGCCGCGACGGCTGCCGGGTCCCCATGCCGTGGAACTCCTCGGCCGGCGTGGGGTTCTCGCCGAAGGGGTCGGCCGAGCCGTGGCTGCCGATCCCGTCGGCGTGGCGGCGGTACGCGGTGTCGCGGCAGAGCAGGGACGACGGCTCGATGCTGCAGCTGTACCGGCGGGCGCTGGCGCTGCGCAGCGAGCACCCGGCCCTGGGTTCGGGCGAGGCCACCGTGAGCCGCCGCGACGACGTCCTGACGATCCGCTGCACCGGCGAGGGGCGCACCGTCCGCGTGGTCCTGAACATGGGCACGGAGACGGCGCTGGTCCGCTCGTCCGGCACGGTGCTGCTCGCCTCGGCCGCGCACGTGCACGCCTCGGGCGGCAGCGTCGCGCTCCCGCCGGACAGCGCGGTCTGGCTGGAGGACTGAGCGCGCCTCCTCCGCGGTGATCTTCGGCAGGTGGCCGCCCCCGCCGGCGCGTCGGCCGGCCACGTGCCGGTGATCGGCGGCGGACCGGGCGGGCAGACTGGGGGCGTGGCCCCCCGACGCTGCCCCTGCGGCACCGGACTGCCCTACGCCGGGTGCTGCGGCCGGCTGCACGACGGCGGCGCGACCGCGGCCACCGCCGAGCAGCTCATGCGCTCCCGGTACAGCGCCTTCGCCGTCGGCGACCCGGCGTACCTGCTGGCGACCTGGCACCCGTCCACCCGGCCGCGGACGCTCGAGCTCGACCCGGCGGTCCGCTGGACCGGGCTCGACGTGCTGGCCACGTCCGGGGGCTCCCTGCTCGAGGCGGAGGGGGTCGTCGAGTTCCGGGCCTCGTACGTGGCCGGGGGCACGGCCGGCGCCCAGCACGAGCGCAGCCGGTTCGTCCGGGAGGACGGCCGGTGGTGCTACCTCGACGGCGTCGCGCGCTGAGCGGGGCTCGCGGGCGGGACCGCGGCCGGGCACGGCTCAGGCGCTGACGTCCTCGTGGGTGTTCACGCCGGGGATCCGGCGGACCGACCCCCACCCGAAGCGGGCCCAGACCACGAGCAGCGCGGCGCCGGCGAGCGAGCCGAGGGTGTCGCGGACCAGGTCGCCGTTGGTGTCGTCGTTGTCCTCGGAGAGGTCGGTGCCGAACCAGGCGTCGGAGCGCCACTCCCAGATCTCCCACAGCGCCCCGATCGCGATGCCCAGCGCCGCGGTGACGACCGCGATGCCGGCGTAGTGCCGCAGGTGCGTCTCGTCGCGCGGGTCGGGGACGACGTCGAGCCGGGCCAGCGCGATGTAGACCACCGGCGCGGTGAGCAGCGGCAGCGTCACGTGCACCAGGTCGTCGAACCGGACGAACCGGTCGTAGAGCCCGAACGTCTCGCCGAAGCCCTGCAGCGCCATCGCCGCGGTCAGCGACAGGTCGTACACCCGCGGCAGGTTCACGAACCGCGCCAGCAGCGTCACGGCGCCGAGGCCGGCCAGCAGCGCGGCGTCAGCGGTCCGGCCGGCGACCGCGTAGGCCACCGCGCCGGCCAGGATGACCAGCCGCAGGACGTCGATGCCGTCGCGCACCACCGGCGTCCAGTCGCCGAGCACCAGCGTCCGACCGTCCACGCCGTGCCCGTACCCGGAGCCCGGCGACCTGCACGCCGCGCCGCCGCGGCGCCCGCCGGCCCGGTCGGCGGGCGCCCGCACGGTCGCCGTGGAGCGGCGGGATGTCGGTGCGACCTGCGACGATGCCCCCGTGCTGCTCGCCGACGTCCTCGCCGCCTCCGCCGCGGTCGCGGCCACGCGGTCCCGCACGGCGAAGGCGGGGACCATCGCCGACCTGCTCCGGCGGGCGGCGCCCGACGAGGTGCGGCCGGTCACCGCCTGGCTGTCCGGCGAGACCCTGCAGGCGCGGCTGGGTGTCGGCTGGCGCACCCTCTCCCGCCTCGCGCACGACCCCGCGCCCGGGCCGTCGCTGACCGTGGCCGCGGTCGACGCCGTCCTCGACGAGCTGGCCGCCACCACCGGGCCCGGCTCCACGGCCCGGCGCGAGGAGCTGCTGGCCGGGCTGTTCGGGGCCGCCACGGCCGACGAGCAGGGGTTCCTCGTCCGGCTGCTCGCCGGCGACCTGCGGCAGGGCGCCCTGGAGGGGGTGGTGCTCGACGCCGTCGTCGCCGCCGCCGGGGTGCCGGCCGAGACGGTGCGGCGGGCGTTCATGCTCTCGGGCAGCCTGCCCGGCACCGCGGCCGCCGCGCTGGACGGCGCCGCCGCCGCGCTGGAGGGGGTGCGCCTGCAGGTCGGCCGCCCGCTGCGGCCGATGCTGGCCAGCCCCGGCTCGTCGCTCGACGGCGCGCTCGCCGACCTCGGCGCCGACGTCACCGTCGAGTACAAGCTCGACGGCGCCCGCATCCAGGTGCACCGCGACGGTGACCAGGTCCGGGTCTGGACCCGCACGCTGCGCGAGGTCACCGAGGCGGTGCCCGAGCTCGTGGCCCGGGTCCGCGCGCTGCCCTGCACGACCGCCGTCCTCGACGGCGAGACCCTCGCCCTGGACGACGACGGCCGACCGCGGGCCTTCCAGGACACGATGAGCCGCTTCGGCAGCGCGGCGACGGAGGCGGTGCTGCTCAGCCCGTTCTTCTTCGACCTGCTGCACATCGACGGCCGCGACCTGCTCGACGAGCCGCTGCACGTGCGCCTCGACGCCCTCGCCGGGCTGCTCGCCGACGAGCAGCACGCCCCGCTGCGCATGCCCGGCGTGCGCTCCCCCGAACCCGGGCAGGCCGCCGGGGTGCTGGCCGACGCGCTCGCCGCCGGCCACGAGGGCGTCGTCGTCAAGTCGCTCGGCGCCCCGTACGCCGCCGGCCGGCGCGGCAGGGCGTGGCAGAAGGTCAAGCCCGTCCACACCCTCGACCTGGTGGTGATCGGCGCGGAGTGGGGCTACGGGCGGCGGTCGGGGAAGCTGTCGAACATCCACGTCGGCGCCCGCGACCCCGACGGCGGCGAGCCGGTGATGGTCGGCAAGACGTTCAAGGGCATGACCGACGAGCTGCTGGAGTGGCAGACGCGGACGTTCCCCGAGCTCGCCCGCGAACGGCCGCCGTGGGGCGTGCTGCTGCGGCCCGAGCTGGTGGTCGAGATCGCGCTCGACGGCGCCCAGCGCAGCCCCCGCTACCCCGGGGGCCTGGCGCTGCGCTTCGCCCGGGTGGTCCGCTACCGGCCCGACAAGACGCCGGCCGAGGCCGACACGCTCGACGCCGTCCGGGCCCTGCTGGCCGGGGAGGCTCAGGCCACCGCGTAGCGGGTGTAGGTCACCCCGTTGCGGAAGGACGCCGTCTCGACCAGCCGCAGCGCCGGCAGCTCGACCCCGTCGGGGAACAGCCGCCGGCCGCGCCCCTGCACCGCCGGGTAGGTGAACAGCCGGTACTCGTCGACCAGCCCGGCGCGGATCAGCGCGTGGCAGAGCGTGATGCTCCCGGTCACGACGACGTCCTGACCGGGCAGCTGCTTGAGCGCCCGCACCTGCTCGACCGGGTCGCCGGAGAGCACGGTGGTCGGCTCCCAGCCCGGGTCGGTGAGCGTCGAGGAGACGACGTACTTCTGCACCCGGTTCAGGTAGTCGGTGATGCCGGTGGGGTCGTCGGTCTGCGCCGGCCAGTAGCCGCGCAGGTCCTCGAACGTCCGCCGCCCCACGAGGAAGGCGTCGGCGGTGCTGTCCTGCCGGCGCACCTCGGCCAGCAGGTCGGAGGTGTCGGTCTGGTCCGACGGGGCGAACCAGTCCCCGAGCATCTCGATCGAGCCGTCGACGGTCACGTTCTGGGTGATCGCGAGGGTGCGCATGCAGGGTGGACCGGCCGAGCCGGCCGCACTCATCGCCGGCTCAGTCGTCGACCGGTCCGGGGTGGGCCAGGTCCTCCGGCAACGGGATCCCCGGGTCGTAGACCTCCGGCGCCCGGCCGTCGGCGACGGCGGCCCGGGCGTCGGCCAGGCCGAACCGGTCGCGCACCCGGTCGAGGAAGTGCGGCTGGTGGAGGCGGACCAGCGTCGCCCGCTGCCGGGCGCCGTGGACGTTGACCCAGTCACCGGGGTCGAGCACCCCGGTGAGCTGGCCGTCGATGCTGACCGCCACCTGCCCCGACCGGGCCAGCACCCGCAGGCCGATCCGGTGGTTGGCGGCCAGCACCAGGCTGCGGTCGAACACCATGTGCGGCGCCACCGGGGTGAACACCAGCGCGTCGAGGTCCGGCGAGAGCACCGGCCCGCCGGCGGCGAAGCTGTAGGCGGTCGAGCCGGTGGCGGTGGCGATGATGAGCGCGTCGGCCGAGTACGAGGCGAACAGCCGGCTGTCGACGTAGACGGCGATGCTGGCCTGCCGGTCGCGGGCCAGCTTCTCGAAGACGATGTCGTTGAGCGCCCGCACGTCCAGCGGCACGCCCCAGCCGAAGGTCTCGGGGTCCGGCCGCACGTCCGGCGGCGGCAGCGCCGGCCCCCGGCCGTAGCGCAGCAGCGCGTCGATGCCGGCCGGGATCTCCAGCGGGCGGGAGGCGCGCATCGTCAGCGTCATCCGCCGGTCGAGGACGACGTCGCCGGCGAGCACCGCCTCGAGCGCCTCCTCCAGCCGGCCGACCTCGACCTCGGTGAGGAACCCGACCCGCCCGACGTCGACGCCGAGCACCATCGCGCCGGCCGCCGCGGCCACCCGTGCACCGCGCAGGAACGTGCCGTCGCCGCCGACGGTGACCACGAGGTCGGGCTCGCCGGCGATCTCCGCCTCCTCGCCGGCGGTGTGCCGGGAGCCCTCGCCCCAGACGTCGACGTCGGTGCAGGGCAGCCCCCGCGGGGGGGGGCCCCCCGGCCCCCCCCCCCCCCCCCCCCCGCCCCCCCCGCCCCCCCCCCCCCCCCCCCCCCCCCCCCCCCCCCCCCCCACCCGCGCGGCCGCGTCGCGGGCCGCCTCCTTGCCGGTGTGCACGACGAGGCCGATCCGGTGGACGGTCACCGGCCCAGTCTGCCGCGCGGCGGGCCTACGGCCGGGCGGCGCCGTGGGTGAAGGAGAGCCGGACGGTCGTGCCCCCCTCCCCGGTGGCCAGGGCGACGTCGTCGGCGAGGCTCCAGGCCAGCCACATCCCGCGGCCGGCCTCGGCGTCCGGCGGCGGCGGGACGTAGGCCCGCAGCTCGTCGGGCAGGCCGGGCCCGATGTCGGAGACCTCGACGACGAGGGTGTCGTGGTCGGTCCAGTAGGCGACGCGGGCGTACGGCGCGACCCGCAGCGCGTTGACCACGAGCTCGTGCGCCGCCAGGACGACGTCGTCGCGCCGGTCGGACCAGGGGCCGCCGTCCACCGCGTGCGCGAGCTCGGTGCGCGCCTCGTGCGGGGCAGTCACGGTGCCCAGCACGGAGTGCCCGGGGCGCTCGACCCAGCGGGGCCGCGCCGCGCGCAGGAACTGCCGCGGTTCCTCGTACGCCGGGGAGGGCACCGGCCCGCCGTCGCCCCAGACGAGCGGGTGGGTGCGCACGACGGCGTCGAGGACGTCGTCGGGCAGCCGCTGCCGGTCGTGCAGGCACAGGCTGTAGTACGGCAGATCGGCGTAGCAGTCGTTGGCGACGGCCTCGAAGCGGCTCCACTCCCGGCCGTCCTCACGGGCCAGCCACACCGGCTCGGCGGCCAGCCGCCACGACGGGACCGAGGCCCGCAGCGCCCGCAGGTCGCGGTCGTAGGCCTGCAGCGTGCCGTGCCCGCCGCGCCACCAGGTCTCGGCCGGCGCGAACGCGGCCAGCCGGGCCACGTCGGCGCCGAGCCGGTCCGCGAGCACCGTGCGCACCCGCTCGCCCGCGACGACCAGCACCGGCTCGTCGCGGGAGAGGCCCTCCGCGACGAAGGGCAGCACGCGCTCGGCGAGCTCGTCGTCGGTGGCGAACAGGAAGGCCTCGTGCGCGAAGGCCGTGCCGTCCCACCCGCCGGTGGGGCTGATCGTGGTCATGCGGACACCTCCGCCGGGGCGCCCGCTGTGTTCGGGACGGCCACGTCCGGAACGCTACGCCTGCCGGGACGCGTCGGCTGCCGCACCGGTGCCGACTGGCGCCGGCCCGTGGGGGTATCCCACGACCGTGACCGAGTACGTCGACGTCACCGTGCCGCTCGTGCCCGGGCGGGTGCCGCTGTACCCGGGCGACACCGAGCTGGAGGTCCGCCGCCGCCGGTCCCGGGCCGACGGCGACCCGGCCACCGTCTCGTCGCTCACCTGCTCGCTGCACTGCGGCACGCACGTCGACGGGCCGGTGCACTTCCTCGACGGGCGCGCCGGGGTCGAGAGCGTCGGGATCGAGACCCTCGTCGGGCCGGCGTGGGTGGCCGACGCCACCGCGGTCGCCGGGGTCCTCGACGCCGCGGCCCTGGCCCGGGTCGACGTCCCCGACGAGGCGGAGCGGGTGCTGTTCCGCACGGCCAACTCGCAGCTGTGGGACGCCCCGCGGTTCGTCGAGGACTTCGTCGCCGTCGCGCCGGACGCCGCGGCGGCGCTGGTGCGGCGCGGCGTCCGGCTGGTGGGCATCGACTACCTGTCGATCGCGCCCTACGCCGACCCCGCACCGACGCACGAGGCGCTCCTGGACGGCGGCGTGACGGTGCTCGAGACGCTCGACCTGCGGGCGGTCGAGCCGGGCTGGTGGACGCTGACCTGCCTGCCGTTGCGCATCCCGGGCGCCGACGGCGCGCCGGCGCGGGCGGTCCTCAGCCGGTGACGGTGCGCCCGCGCCCCGCTCCCTCCCGGCCCAGCAACGCCGACAGGACGTCCCCGGCCCCGGTCCAGAGCAGCGCCCCACCGGCGTCCTCGACCACGTGGCGCCGCGAGCCGGGGATGCGGCGGTGCAGCCGCTCGCCCAGGTCGGGTGAGTGGACGGGGCTGGTGTCCAGGCGGCCGTACCAGAGGTCGACCGGGACGGCGATCTCGCCCGGGTCGAACGGCCACCGGGTCATGGACAGGACGGTGTCGCGGACGTAGCCGTCCGGGCCCTGGGCGAACGCCTCCTCCAGGGCCCGCCGGTAGGCCGCCGCGAACGCCGGCTCCCGGTAGACGGCCAGGTCGGCGGGCCCGCTGGTGGCCGCGACCATCGCCGCCATCGCGTCGGGGTCGGCGAGGCCGGCGAACGCGGCCGCGGCCGCGTCGGGGTCGGCGGCGCACAGGTCCACCAGCCGGGCGACGTCCGGCACGAGGTCGCGCCGGACGTCGGGCGCGGCGAGCTCGTCGGTCCCGGCCACCACGGCCAGCCCGCCGAGCACCCCCGCCGCGGCCCACGCCAGGGCGGCCGGGGCGCCCTGCGAGAACGCCACGGCCGGCGGGCGGCCCAGCTCGCGCAGCCGGACGACCTCGGCCACGTCCGCGGCCCAGCCGAGCAGGTCGCGGCCGGGGCGGGGGTCGGAGGCGCCCAGCCCCGGGCGGTCGAGCGACACCAGCCGCACGCCGAGCCGGTCGACGACGTCCGCGCCGAAGCCGAGCCACCTGCTGGTCGCGGCACCCGGGCTGAGCAGGACCGGTCGGCCGTCCTCGGGGCCCCACTCGCTCCACGCCACCCGGCGACCGTCCGGCAGGCGGCTGGTGCCGAGGCGGCGCGGTGGCTCGATGCCGAGCACGGGAGGACCTCCGGGCGGTCGTGCGGTTCCGGGCCCCGGGACTGTAGCCGTGGCCGGGACGTGGCCGTGCCGCGGCGGCGGTCGCCGGCGCGGCTCGCCGGCCGAGGCTGGCGCGAATCGGACGGACGTTGTCGTGCCGGCCGCTCGTCGCGGGGCCGCCGGACAGCGCAGGGTGGACCGATGACCTCCTCGTTCCTGCTCCTCCACGGCTGGGAGAACCGGCGTCCGGCCGGGCACTGGCAGCACTGGCTCGCCGACCGGCTGGCCCAGGACGGCGCCCAGGTGCTGTACCCGCAGCTGCCCGAGCCCGACGCCCCGGTGCTCGCCGACTGGCTCGTCGACCTGCGCCGCAACCTCCGGGCGCAGCGCGGGGACGAGCGGGTGCTGGTGTGCCACAGCCTGGCGGTGCTGCTGTGGTGGCACGCCGCGCCGTCGCTCGGGGACCTGGCGCCGGACCGGGTGCTGCTCGTCGCCCCGCCGGCGCCGGGGCTGATCCGCACGCTGCCCGCGGTGGCGGCGTTCGTGCCGGGGGCGATGGGGACGACCCCGCTGCCCGAGGACGTGGTCCGGCGGGTCCGGCTGGTCGCCTCCGACGACGACCCGTACTGCCCCGGTGGGGCCGAGGCGGTGTACGCGCGCCCGTTCGGCCTCGACGTCGACCTGGTCCCCGGCGCCGGGCACCTGGAGCCGGCGTCGGGGTACGGGCCCTGGCCGTCGGTGCTCGAGTGGTGCCGCGACCCCGCCACCCGGATCACCGCGGCCGCGGCGGTGCCCGCGTGAGCGGCGCCCGCGGGGTCTGCGTGGTCACCGGCGGCGGGCGCGGCATCGGCGCGGCGACCGGCCTGCGGCTGGCCCGCGAGGGCTGGGACCTCTGCCTGTCGTGGGCCGCGCGGCGGGACGCGGCGGAGGAGGTGGCCGCCGCCTGCCGGGACGCCGGCGTGCGGGCGGTCGCCGTGCGTGCCGACGTCGCGCACGAGGACGACGTCCTGGCCCTGTTCGCCGCCGCCGCGCGGCTGGGGCCGGTGCGCGGGCTGGTCAACAACGCCGGGTCGCTGGGCCTGCAGGCGCGGGTCGAGGACCTCGACGCCGCGCGGGTGGCGCGGACGTTCGCGGTCAACGCCGTCGGCGCCCTGCTGTGCGCGCGGGAGGCCGTGCGCGCCATGTCCACCCGGTACGGCGGGGACGGCGGGGCGATCGTGAACGTCTCCTCGCGGGCGGCGGTGCTCGGCGGCGCGGACGAGTACGTCGACTACGCCGCGGCGAAGGCCGCCGTCGACGCGCTGACCGTCGGGCTGGCGAAGGAGGTGGCGGCCGACGGCGTCCGGGTCAACGGGGTGCGGCCGGCGTTGATCCGAACCGGCATCCACGCCTCGGGGGGCGAGCCCGGGCGGGTGGACCGGCTGGCGCCGTCGGTGCCGATGCGCCGGGGCGGCGAGCCCGAGGAGGTGGCGGCGGTGATCGCCTGGCTGCTCTCCTCCGACCCCTCCTACGTCACCGGCGCCCTCGTGGACGTCGCCGGCGGCCGGTGACGCGCCGCGTAGGCGGCCGCCTCGGCGCGGTTGCGCACGCCGAGCTTGGTGAGGATGCGGCTGACGTGGTGCCCCGCGGTCCTCTCGCTGATGAGCAGGGCGCGGGCGATCCCGGCGTTGGACATCCCGCGCGCGACCAGGCCGAGCACCTCCTGCTCCCGCGCGGTCAGGTCGCCGACGGCCCGCGGTCGCCCGCCCTGACCGGAACCGAGCTCGCGGAGCAGCCCGGCGGCGGCGTCCGCGGCACGCGACGCACCCAGGGCGCGGAAGGCGCCCAGCGCGGTCCGGGCCTCCTCGCGCGCGGTCTCGGGGTCGTCGGTGGCGAGCGCCCGCGCCATCGCCAGCCGGGCCAGGCCGGAGTCGAGCGGCATGAGCAGGGCGCCGAAGGCGGCGAGCGCGCGCTGCGCCGACCCGAGGGCCTCCTCCTGCTCGTCGGCCGCCAGGGCCACCTGGGCCGCGGCCAGCCCGGCCCGGGCGGCGAGCAGCCGGATGCCCGACGACGCGGCGAGCCCGGAGAGGTCGTCGGCCGCGGCGCGGGCGCCGGCGACGTCGCCCAGCGCGAGCCGCGCCTCCACCAGCGGGACCAGGAGGGCCGCGGTCGCGACGGCGTCGTCGCCGGCCGCGCGCAGCCCCCGCTCCAGCAGGGTCACGGCCTGGCGGGGGCGGCCGTCGGCGATGCGCAGCAGCGCGAGCGCGCGCAGCGCGGCCGGGTGCTCCTCGCGGCCGGCGAGCAGCTCCTCCGCCTCCGGCAGGCGGCCCTGCTGCACGCGCAGCTCGGCGAGCGAGGCGACGGCCGGCGCGCTCATCTCCGGGATGTGGCGGGCGTGCGTGGCGAGCGCGTCGGCCAGGGCGGTCTCGGCCTCGGCCCAGTGCCCGCCGGCCAGCAGCACCTCGGCGTGCACGGTGCGGCAGGCCCCGAACAGCGGCGCGGCGGCGTGCGTGCGGGCGAAGTCCTCCACCAGCTCGCACCACTCGGTGGCGAGCTCCCACTCCCCCGCGCTGGTGCAGGCCAGCACGAGGTTGCAGTACGCCGAGGCGAGGGTGTGCACGTCGCGGACCCGCCCGGCCGTGGCCGACGCCATGGCCTCCTCGAGCAGGCGCAGACCTTCCTCCCGCCGTCCGGCGCTGACCTGCGCGCGCCCGAGCAGGCTGACGGCGAAGACCTCGAGGTCGGTCGCGCCGTGCGCGCGGGCCAGTTCGACGGCCCGGGCCGACTGGGCCACCTGCTCGGCGACGGCGGGCGCCTGGCGGGCCCGCTCGAAGGCCAGCCAGCCGAGCCCGGCGCAGGGCGGCGCCCCGTCGAGGGCGCGCTCGCAGCGGGCCAGCCAACCGCGGGCGGCCGACGCGCGCCCGGCGAGGGCGTGCTGGTTGGCGACCCACACCGCGACCCGGGCCGCGTCGTCGCACCGGCCGAGCCGCACGTAGTCGTCGAAGGTGCCCTCGCGCAGGGCGATGCCCTCGGCGACGTCGCCGAGGAACCACAGCGCCTGGGCGAGCCCGTCGCGCGCCTCGACCTCGTCGCCCGTGGCGAGGACCGCGGTGAACGCCGAGCGGGCGGACTCCCAGTCCGCCCGCTCGAGCGCACGCCACGCATCGTGGAGCTGCCCGGCCGCCGGCCCCTCCATGGCGGAGAAGCCTCCCACGGGCGGACCGGGCCCGGGAGACCTCAGGCGCGGGTGCCCACGGCGAGCAGGTACTCGTGCTCGAAGCGCGCCTGCTCCTGCGTGCCGCGGTTCCACTCGTCGCAGAAGTCGCGGAGCACCTGGTCGAACTCCGCCTCCCGGCCGTCCTTGGCGGCGTTGGCGCGGGCCGCGATGGTGGGCCCGTAGTAGTCGGTGAAGTGGCGGCCGTAGTCGTGCGGGTGGGCGAAGGCGGTGATCTCCAGGACGTCGCGGGTGAGCGTCGAGAACTCGACCCGGCCGCCGAAGAGCGCCTGCAGGTGCTCCTCGCTGCCCCACAGCGGCGGCGGCTGGGCACCCGGCGGGGGCGGCGGCGCGAAGGGCTTCATCGCCCGGAACAGGGCACCGATCTGCCCCTCCGGGGTCCAGCAGAGCAGCCCGATCCGGCCGCCGGGGCGGCACACGCGCACCAGCTCGTCGGCGGCGGCCTGGTGGTGCGGCGCGAACATGACACCGATCGAGGACATGACGACGTCGAAGGAGGCGTCCTCGAACGGCAGGTGCTCCGCGTCGGCCGGGCGCCACTCCAGCTCCAGGCCGGCCGCCTCGGCCCGGTGCCGGCCGGCCTCGAGCAGCTCGGGGGTCAGGTCGCTGGCGGTGACGCGGGCGCCGCGCTCGGCGGCGGGGAGGGACGCGTTGCCGGTGCCGGCGGCGACGTCGAGCACCGTCGTCCCCTCGGTGATGCCGCAGGCCTCCACCAGGCGCGGCCCGAGCGGCAGCAGGAAGGTCTCCACCATCCGGGGGTAGTCGCCGGAGGCCCACATCTTCCGGTGGCGGGCCTTGAGCTCGGTGTCGTCGATCGTGACGCTCATCGGGGATCTCCTCGCGGTCGGGGCTGATGACGGACGAGGATCGGCCCCCGGGCGGTGCGGCACATCGGGCGGAATGCCTACGGACTGCCCACGGGGCGGTCGCCCAGCCACCGGTCGAGCCAGCGGGTGGTCCGCGCGATCACCTGCTCCAGCGCCCCGGGCTCGGGGAACAGGTGCGTCGCACCGGGGACGACGACGAGCTCGTGCTCGCCGCCCAGCCGGGTCGCGGCCGCGCGGTTGAGGTCGAGCACCTGCTCGTCGGCGCCGCCGACGACGAGCAGCGTCGGCGCGCGGACGCGGGCCAGCGCGTCGCCGGCGAGGTCGGGGCGGCCGCCCCGCGACACGACGGCGCGCACGGCGTCGGGCCGGTCGGCGGCGGTGATCAGCGCGGCCGCGGCGCCGGTGCTCGCCCCGAAGGTGGCCAGCGGCAGGCCGGAGGTCCCCCGGAGCCGGTCGGCCGTGGCGGTGAGCCGCTGCGCGAGCAGCCCGATGTCGAAGCGCAGCTGCCGGGTGCGGGCGTCGACCCGCTCCTCCGCCTCGGTCAGGAGGTCGAGCAGCAGCGTCCCGTAGCCGGCCCGCTGCAGGGCGGCGGCCACGTGCCGGTTGCGGGGGCTGTGCCGGCCGCTGCCGCTGCCGTGCGCGAACAGGACGACGCCCCGGGCGCCGGCCGGGACGACGAGGTCGCCCTCGAGCTCGGCGCCGGGGACCGGCACCCGCACGGGGCCGGAAGGCTGCATCGGACGCCTCCTGGTGCTGGTCGGTCCGCTTCCGGTGAGGTGGACCCGCTCGGGGACCCCGGACCGTCGTACCCGCTCCGCGGGTCCGGGTGCGACGACCGGCGACCGGCGGAGCCCGACGACCCGCCACCCTTCTGACGGCCCGGGACCCGATCGGTGGGTGGCACCGACGCCCGAGGTGGGGTGCACTGGCACTGGGATCGCCCAGACCCGGCGAGCACACCGTGCGAGCGATCGTGGAGTTCCCGGTGCGGATCGACAGGGAGCACGTGCTGCAGGTCCTGCGCGTCGAGGGCACCCCCGAGCAGGTCCGTCGCGGCGAGCGGGAACTCGGGCCCGAGGTGGACACAGTCGCCGACGCCGACCTGCTCCGCGAGCTGGGCCTCGACCCGGGGAGCATGGGCCAGGGCGGCACGCTGTCGCCGGCCCCGCGGCGGGACGACGAGATCCACCACGGCTGACCCGACCGGGTTCCGGCCCGACGGCCGCGCTCTGTCGCCTCCGTGCCGGCGACGGGGGCGGCCCCGGGTGCCCGCGCCCCTCCGGGGGTAGCGCACGGGGCATGACCGTGGACGTCCCCGCCGGCACCGTCGTCGTCTGCACCGACGTCGTCTGCGCCTGGTCGACCGTCGCCCTGCACCGCTTCTACCAGGCCCGTGCCCGCCTCGGGCTCGACGAGCGGGTGCGGGTGGCGCACCGGCTGTTCCTGCTCGAGGACGTGAACCGGTTCGCCATCCCGCAGCGCATGCTCGACGCCGAGATCCCCGTCGTCGGCCAGCTGGAGCCGGGCCTGGGCATGAAGCCGTGGCAGGCGGAGCCCTCGACCTGGCCGGTGACCGTGCTGACGGCGAACGAGGCGGTGCACGCGGCGGCCGCGCAGTCGCCCGAGGCAGCCGAGCAGCTGGACATGGCCCTGCGGCTGGCGTTCTTCCGCGACAGCCGGTGCATCAGCATGCTGCACGAGGTCGTCGACGTGGCCCGGGGCTGCGACGCCGTGGACGCCGACGCCGTCGCCGCCGCGCTCGACGACGGCCGTGCCCGCGGGCCGATGATGGCCGACTACCGGGCGCACCGCGACGACGTGCAGGGCAGCCCGCACTTCTTCCTGGCCGACGGCAGCGACGTGCACAACCCGGGCATCGCGATGCACCCGGACGAGGAGGGCGGCTACCCCGTCGTCGACTCCGACGACCCGTCGGCCTACGAGGACCTCGTCCGCCGCGCCGCGTCGGCCGCCGACCAGGGGTAGACCAGCGCTGCGGCGAGCAGGACCGAGGCCGCCGACACGGCCGCGCTCGCTGCCGCCAGCCGTCGGTGCGCCGGCCACCGCACGGCGACGGGCACCATGCTCAGGGCGTGCAGCCCGTCGACGACGGCCCACCCGAGCACCGCCGGGCGGGTCGGGAGCACGGCCACGACGACGTGCTGCGCCAGCATCCGGCCGCCGAGCAGCCGCACGACGCCGAGCGGCGGCTCGGGCTCGTCCGGGGCGGCGAGGCCGACCGCCTCCCGCGGCCGGGCGAGCAGGCCCACCCCCGCCGCGGCCAGGGTCGCGGACGTCCCGCGGACGACCGCCCGCCGGCGCGCGTTCACCCCACCGCCGTCGTGGACTGCGGCGCGGAGCTCTCCGGGGCGCCCGTCCCGGTCGCGCTCGGCTCCGGGGCACCGGTCTCGGTGGCGCCCGGCTCCGTCGCGCTGGGTGCGGCCGTCTCGCCGGGGGGTGCGGTCCCGCCGGGCTCGGCGCCGGTCGGGTCGCTGCCGCCGGACGGCGGCGGGGTCGCACCGGTGGGACCGGGGGCCTCCGGCGCCGTGCTGCCGGGGTCGGCGGTCGTCGGCGGGGCGGTCTCGGGCGTCACCTCCGCGGTCGGGGGCGCCTCCGACGTGGCGAGCGGCTCGTCGCTCGGGGTCTGGTCGGCCGGCGCGGCGGGAGGAGGACCGGCCGGGCGCGCCGCCTCGCCGCCGTCCGCCGGCCCGGCGGAGCCGGGGTCGTCCTCCGCCGGCGCCGGGGTGGACGGCGGCGCGACGGCGACGGTGAGCCGCACCTCGTCACCCGCGATCAGCCGCGTGCCGGCCGGCCGCAGGTCGGTGACCGTCCCCGCCGGGGCGGCGTCGGTGACCTCCTCCTGCCGCGTGACGGTGAGCCCGACGGCGGTCAGCTCGGCGGTGACCTCCTCGGCGGGGCGGCCGACGTAGTCGGCGGCGGCGAGCAGGATGCCCCCGGTCGACGGGGCGTCGGCCGCGGGCGCCGCGACGGGCGCCGGTTCGCCGCCGGAGCGGGCCAGCACCGCACAGGTCACGACGACGCCGAGGAGCAGGAGCAGCAGCGGGACGGCGAGCAGCCACCCCCGGCGGCGGTCCTCCCGGGGCGCCGACAGCGCCCGGGGCGCCGGCAGCGCCCGGGGCGCCGGCACGGGCGGGCGAGCGGCGGCGGCCAGGTCGATCACCCGGGTGGAGCGCTCGTGCAGGGCGTCGTCGATCGCGTCCAGGAACGCGTCGCCGTCGGGGATCCGGGTGTCCGGGTCCTTGGCGAGCGCCGCGCCGATGAGGTGCCGGACCCCGGGCGGCAGGTCGCCGGGCAGCGGCTCCGGCTGGGCCTGCACCTGCTGGAGCGCGACGGTCACCGGGTTCTCCCCGGCGAAGGCCGGGCGGCCGGTCAGGCACTCGTAGCCCACGAGCCCGAGCGCGTACACGTCGCTGGCCGGGCGCACCGGCTCGCCCAACGCCTGCTCCGGCGCCATGTACTGCGGGGTGCCGACCACCTGGCCGGTGCGGGTCAGCGGCACGCTGCCGGCCGACCGGGCGATGCCGAAGTCGGTGAGCTTCACGGTCCCGTCGTCGCGGACCAGGATGTTGGCCGGCTTGACGTCGCGGTGCACCACGCCGTGGCGGTGCGCCTCCCCCAGGGCGGCCGCGGCCTGCCGCAGCACCCGCAACGCCGACCGGGGGCCCAGGGCGCCGTCGGCCCACAGCCGGTCGGCCAGCGGGCCCCCGTCGACGAGCTCCATGACGAGGAAGGCGGCGGGCTCGCCGGTGGCCTCGAGGGCGACCTCGCCGTAGTCGTGCACCGCCGCGATGTTGGGGTGGCGCAGCGCGGCGGCGTGCGTGGCCTCGGCGCGGAACCGCGCGGTGAAGGCGGGATCGCCGGCGTACTCACTGCGCAGCAGCTTCACGGCGACTGGCCGGTCGAACAGCACGTCCCGGCCGCGCCAGACCTCGCCCATGCCGCCGGCCGCGATGACCCGCTGCAGCTCGTAGCGGTCCCCGAGGACCTCGTGGTCGAGGTCGGCGATGGACACGCTGGCTCGTCCCCCCGTCGGCGGCTGGCGGGGGCACCTCCCCCGCACGTACCGGTGCCCAGGGGGGCCCGGCGGTACACGCCGCGCTCCGGCCGACCGGCGGCCCGGTGCGGCACCCGGTACACACGGGGCATGACGTCCGAGACGCCGGACCACCGGCGGCCGCGCCCGGCCGGCACCGCCCACCTCGAGCAGCTGCGGGCGGCCACCGACCGGGCCGCCGCCGTCGCGGAACCGCTGTCGTCGTCCTACGCCGGAGCCCCCGAGGAGCTGCTCGCGCGCGCCGAGCAGGCGGTCGAGGCGGCCCGCGCCGACCTGCTGGAGCTGAGCCACGACCTGCACGCCCACCCCGAGGAGGGCTACGCCGAGCACCGGTCGGTGCGCGCCGTCGCCGCACTCCTGGGCCGGCACGGGATCGCGGCGGAGGTCGGCGTGCACGGGCTGGAGACCGCCCTGCGCGCCGCCACGAGCGCCGGCGACGGCCCCACGGTGGCGGTGCTCGCCGAGTACGACGCCCTGCCGGGCATCGGCCACGGCTGCGGCCACAACGTCATCTGCTCCGCGGCGGTGGGCGCGTTCCTCGGGCTGCACGCCGTGCTCGCCGCCGGCGCCGTCGGCGGGACGGCGCTGCTGCTCGGCACGCCGGCCGAGGAGGGCGGCGGCGGCAAGGAGCTGATGGCCCGCGACGGCGCCTTCGACGGGGTGGACGCGGTGGTCATGCTCCACCCGTTCAGCTACGACGCGGCGGTGCAGCCGTTCCTCGGCCGCCGCCAGCTGCAGGTGACCTACACCGGCATCGCCGCGCACGCCTCCGCGCAGCCGTTCATGGGCCGCAACGCCCTGGACGCCGTGGTCGCCGGCTACCAGGGCGTGGCCATGCTGCGGCAGCACCTGCCGGACACCGACCGGGTGCACGGGGTCATCACCGACGGCGGTCAGCGGCCGAACGTCGTCCCCGAGACCGCGAGCGCCCTCTACTACGTGCGCTCGGCGACGCCGGAGACGCTCGCCGACCTGTCACAGCGGATGGAGGCGATCGCGGCGGCGGCCGCGGCGATGACCGGCTGCGGGTACGAGCTGACCTGGGACGAGCTGCCCGCCTACCTGCCGATCCGGGCCAACCTCGAGCTCGCCGCCCGCTGGACGCGCCACCAGGCCCGGCGCGGGCGCACCGCGCTGCCGCCCGGTGTCACGCCGGCGTCGCTCGCGGGCTCGACCGACCTGGGCAACGTCAGCGTGCGGGTGCCGTCGATCCACCCCATGATCGCCATCGCCGGCCCGGAGACGTCCATGCACACCAGCGAGTTCGCCGCGGCGGCCGCCTCCGCCGAGGGCGACCGGGCGGTGCTCGACGGCGCCGTCGGGCTGGCGCTCACCGCGCTGGACGTGCTCGCCGACCCCGAGCTCCTCGCCGCGGTGACCGCCGAGTTCGAGGCGGAGGGCGGTGTGCTCGACCTGGCGGAGGTCCTCGGTTGACGCCCGGCCGGGGAGACGACCCGGCTCTCGACCGGTGCGGTCCAGCCGAGCTCTTCAGCTCACCAGCGCCTGGGTCGCGGACTCCTTGAGCTTGGCGTTCGCCCAGTTCATCTGGCGGATCGTGTCGGGGTGGCACCGCTGCGCCAGGTCGAGCAGGTCTCGCTCTCGGGCCCCCTGCGCGGCCTGGGCGAGCAGCTCCCAGTCGAGGGAGACCCCGGCCGCCTCGCGGTGGACGTAGCGGAGGTCGGCGAGCAGCTGCAGCGCGGGCTCGGGACGGCGGCCGAGCAGGGCTGAGGCGGCCTGCTGGACCCGCTCGAGCACGCCGGGCTCGCCGCCGGGCTCGGCATCGAGGTCGACGCCGAACGTGGTGCCGATCCGCGCCAGCTCGGCCACGTGCCGCTGCGACCAGCGGGCGACGTCGCGGGCGACGTGGAACACCTCGGGGTCGGCCTGGTGCCGGTCGGAGACGGCGAGCAGCACCCGGTGCAGGTGCACCTCCGACCGGTGCAGCTCCTCGATCGCCACGTGCAGCTTCACCGGACCTCCTCCGTGGCCAGCGCCGCCTCGCCGCCGACCGTGGGCGGCACGGTGCCCCGCACGGGCCGCGACGCCGTCGTCGTGGGTGCCGCCGAGGGCTCCCCCGCCGTCCGCTCGACCAGCGCGGCCCGAGCCGCCGCCGTCTTGAAGATCGGCTGCTTCGACACCGGGTCCCAGTCGGTGATGGTGAGCTCGTTCGCCGCCCGGTCGTGGTCGCCCCCGCCGTCGTCCCAGTAGCCGTAGTGGAAGGGCAGGAAGAGGACGCCGGCGCGGATGCCGCTGATCCGCAGCCGCGCCGTCACCCGCCCGCGCGGCGTGGCCACCTCCAGCAGGTCGCCCTCGTGCAGGTCGCGGTCGGCGGCGTCGGAGGCGGCCATCTCCACCCACACCTCCGGTGCCGCGTCGCGCAGCTGCGGCGCCCGGCCGGTCTTGGTCCGGGTGTGGAAGTGGTAGAGCGTGCGCCCGGTGATCAGCTGGAACGGGAAGGCCTCGCCGGGCAGCTCGTGCGGCGGCACGTACTCGGCGGCCTTGAGCAGCGCCTTGCCTTCCGGGTTGAGCGCCCGGTACTCGGTCGGCTCCAGCGGTGCTCCGGTGACCAGGTCGCGGCCGTAGCTCTCGCAGTACGCGGGGTCGGCCCAGAACCTGCCGTCGGCGTAGAGCCGCTCGGTGCCCTCGGGCGCGTCGTCGGTGACCGGCCACTGGATGCCGTTGCGCGCGCGCAGCTTGTCGTAGGACAGGCCGGTGTAGTCGCACGGGCGGCCGCGGCTGCACTCCTTCCAGCCCTCGAACGCGCCCTCGGCGTCGGACCACTTCACCAGGGGTGCGCCCTCCTTGTCCCGCAGGCCGACGCGGTGGGCGAAGTCGATCAGGACGTCGAGGTCCGGCCGGGCCTCCCCCGGCGGGTCGACGGCCTTCTCCGACAGGTGCACGGTGCGGTCGGCGTTGGTGAAGGTGCCGGTCTTCTCCCCCCAGGTCGCGGCGGGCAGGACGACGTCGGCCAGCTCCGCGGTCTCGGTGAGGAACAGGTCGGAGACGACGAGGAACAGCTCCTCCCGGGCGAGGATCGAGCGGATCCGCGCCAGCTCGGGCAGGGAGACCGCCGGGTTGGTCGCCGTCACCCAGAGGAAGCGGATCGACCCCTCTTCGGCGTACCGGAACATCTGCATGGCGTGCGTGGGCGGCGAGTAGTGCGGGATGTGCAGCGGGTCGACGTTCCAGACCCGCGCCAGCTCGGCCACCTGCGCGTCGTCGGACCAGTTGCGGAAGCCGGCCAGGTCGCCGTCGGCGCCGGCCTCGCGGGTGTTCTCGGCGGTGGGCTGGCCGTTCATCTGCAGGATCCCGCAGCCGGGCCGGCCGAGCATGCCGCGCAGCACGTGCAGGTTGTTGACCTGGACGGCGGCGGCGGTCGCCTGGTGCGACTGGTAGAAGCCCTGGAGCACGGTCGACAGCAGCCGCTCGGCGGTGCCGATGAGGCGCGCGGCCTCGCGGATCTGCGCGACCGGGACGTCGCAGACCTGGGCCGCGACGTCGGGCGGGTAGTCGCGCACCCGCTTCTCGAGCTCGTCGAAGCCGACCGCGTGCGCGTCGACGTAGCCGCGGTCGACCCAGCCGTTGCCGACGACCTCGTGCAGCAGCGCGTTCATCAGCATCACGTTGGTGCCCGGGCGCGGCGCCAGGTGCACGGTCGCGGCCCGGGCGACCGGCGTCTCGCGCGGGTCGACGCAGACGATCGCCGGCGGGTTGGGTCCGGCCAGCCGGTCGAGCACCCGCGTCCACAGCACCGTCTGGGTCTCGGCCATGTTGTGCCCGTACAGGGCGATGACGTCGGCGGAGTCGATGTCGCCGTACGAGCCGGGCTGGCCGTCGCAGGCGAAGGTCTCCTTGAGCGCCGCGGCCGCGGTGGCCGTGCACAGCCTCGTGTTGCCGTCGACGTGGTTGGTGCCGATGCCGCCGTGCGCGATCAGCCCGAGCGTGTAGTACTCCTCGAGGAACAGCTGGCCGCTGGTGTAGAACGCGATCGCGCTGGGGCCCTGCTCGTCGAGCAGCTCCCGGCACCGGCCGGCGACGGCGTCCATCGCCGTGCCCCAGTCGCACTCGACGAGTTCTCCGCCGCGCCGGATCAACGGTTTCTCGAGCCGGTCGGGCGCGTTGTTGGCCTGCCAGCCGAACAGGTCCTTGGGTCCGAGCCGGCCGTGGTTGACCCGGTCGTCGGCCCGGCCGCGGACGCCGACGATCCGCCCGTCCGCGACCGCGATGTCGATGCCGTCGCCGTTGGAGTGCAGGATCGACGCCGACGGCACCCACCGGTCGACGTCGGCCTCGTCGACGGTGAGGTGGGTGTCGACCCGCACCGGCCAGGGCTGCCCCGGCCCGTACGGCGTGCGGCTCCCCCACGGCTCGGCGACCCGGTCGATCCTCGACATGGGCCGCTCCCTACCCGGCGAGCCGGCCGTCCACGTGACGATCGCGTGACGGACGCACACCCGGGCCCGCCCCGGGTAGAGCGGCAGGCATGACCGTGACCGCGCAGATGCTGGACTCCTACCCCGGCGACCTCGGCGGGATCGACCGCGAGCGGCTGCGGGCGTGCATCGACGCCTGCGTGGAGTGCGCGCAGGCCTGCACCGCCTGCGCCGACGCCTGCCTGGGCGAGGAGATGGTCGCCGAGCTCAGGACGTGCATCCGCACGAACCTCGACTGCGCCGACGTCTGCGAGACCACCGGCCGCGTGCTCTCGCGGCACACCGGCTACGACGCCGACCTGACCCGCGCGGTGCTCGAGGCCTGCGCCGCCGCGTGCCGTGCCTGCGGCGACGAGTGCGCGTCGCACGCCGGGATGCACGAGCACTGCCGCGTCTGCGCCGAGTCCTGCCGGCGCTGCGAGCAGGCCTGCCGGGACCTCGTCGCCGCGCTCGGCTGAAGAACTCCCCGGCACCGGCGCCGGGACGTGCGAGCATGCCGTCTCGTGCGGGTGCCGGGCCGGGGAGAGCTGCCCCGCGAGGTCTGGGTCCTCGCCGTCGTCGCGTTCGTCGTGGCGCTGGGCTTCGGCGTCGTGGCGCCCGCCATCCCCGTGTTCGCCAGCTCGTTCGGCGTCGGCACGACCGCCGTCGGGCTCGCCGTCAGCGCCTTCGCCTTCTTCCGCTTCGTCTCCGCGTTCGGCGGCGGGACGCTGGTGGAGCGCTTCGGCGAGCGGCTCGTGCTCACCGCGGGGCTGGTGGTCGTCGCCGTCACCACGGGCCTGGCCGGACTGGCGACGAGCTTCCCCGTCTTCCTCGCGCTGCGCGCGGCGGGCGGCACCGGCAGCGCGATGTTCACCGTCGCCGCGCTGTCCCTGCTGCTGCGGGTCGCGCCGGCCACGCACCGCGGGCGGGCGGCCGCCACCTGGCAGGGCGGCTTCATGCTCGGCGGCATCGCCGGGCCGGCAGCGGGCGGACTTCTCGCCGAGCTCTCCCCGCGCCTGCCGTTCCTCCTCTACGCCGGCACGCTGCTGGTCGCCGGCGCCGTCTCGCTGGTCCTCCTCCGCACGCCCACCGTGGCGCGCGCCGAGGACGCCCCCGCGTCGTCCGAGGAGCTACCGGAGCCGCTCGGGCTGCGGTCGGCCCTGCGCACCCGGGCCTACGTCGCCGCGCTGGTGGCCAACCTCGGGCTGGGCTGGGTGGTCTTCGGGGTCCGCAACTCCCTCGTCCCGCTGTACGTCACCGAGGAGCTCGGGCGGACGGTCGCCTGGGCCGGCGCCGGCCTGCTCGCCGGCACGGCGGCCCAGGCGCTGGGCCTGCTGCGGTCGGGCCGGCTGGTCGACACCTGGGGACGCCGTCCGTCGCTCGTGCTCGGGACGGCGACGGCCACCGTCGCGATGGCGGTCCTGGTGCTGCCGCCCTCCCTGGCCGCGTTCCTGCTCTCGATGGCCGTGTTCGGGCTGGCCGCCGCGCTCCTGGGCAGCGCACCGGCCGCCCTCGTCGGCGACGTCACCCCGGCGCGGGGCGGGCGGGTGGTCGCGGTCTTCCAGATGGCGGCCGACCTCGGCGCGATCGCCGGGCCGCTGGTCGCCGGCTGGCTGGCCGACGTCGCGTCCTACCAGGCGGCCTTTGCGGTCACCACCGGTGTGCTGGCCCTGGGTCTGGGCACCGCCCTCGCGCTGCCCCGCGCGCGCACCGGCACCGCCGCCCCGACGGCCTGAGGGTCAGGGACGCCACTCCGGCCGGTAGTCGTGGTGGTCGGCGTAGGGCAGCGCGAGCAGCGCCAGGGTCAGCGCGGCCAGCTGGTGCTGGTCCGCCGGCGGCAGCGGGAAGTCGGCCATCCCCTCGGGCCGCGCGCCGAGGAAGGCGAGGTCGGGCCGCGCGTCGCGGCAGGCCATCACCAGCCGCCGCTTGGCGGCGCACTCGGCGAGGGTGCGCGCGGGGTCGTGGTGCAGGAGGTGCTCGGTCGCGCCGCGGGCGAGGCCCCCGGCGTCCGCGGCGGTCCACTGCGCCCGGCCGGCGGCCGCGGCCGCGTCCACCGCCACCCGCTTGTCCTCCGCGATGCGGGCCAGCAGGAACTCGTCGAGGTTCGGTTCGCGTGCGGGTTCCAGCCCGGACACGGCGGCCATGCCCGTCATCCTGCTGCCCGGGCGCCCTCCTCCGCAGCCTCCGCCGGAGCCCGGCGCGGGTCCAGGTGGGCCAGCGCCTCGCGCAGCTGCACGCGGCCGCGGTGGATCCGGCTGCGCACCGTCCCCAGCTTGATGCCGAGCGTCGCCGCGATCTCCTCGTAGGTCAGCCCCTCGATGTCGCAGAGCACCACCGCCACCCGGAACTCCGGCGACAGCGCGTCCAGCGCCGCCTGGACCTGCGGGTCGAGGTGGGTGTCGGCGTAGACCTGCTCGGGGCTGGGCGCCGAGCCGGGCAGCCGCTCGGTGTCCTCCGGCAGCGCGTCGAACCGGATCCGCTGCCGGCGGCGCACCATGTCGAGGAACAGGTTCGTGGTGATCCGGTGCAGCCAGCCCTCGAAGGTGCCGGGCTCGAAGGTGGCCAGGGAGCGGAACACCCGGATGAAGGTCTCCTGGGTGAGGTCCTCGGCGTCGTGCGGGTTGCCGGTCAGGCGGTAGGCGAGGCGGTAGACGCGCGCCGAGTGCTCGCGCACGACCTCGTCCCAGGTGGGGGTGGTCCAGCCCTCGGCGGCGAGGGGGGCATCAGCACGGGTGGCAGCAGCGGACATGGCGGAGACCTCCAACACGTGGTCGGCAGGTCTCCCCCACCCGGCACGGTGCCGGGCCGGAGCGCCGAGCCTGGTGCCAGGCCGTAGTGACGACGTTCCGCGGAAGGGGTACTCCCCTGTACGTGATCAATTCTGCCGGGGTCCGCGGCGGTTTGTCCACTCCGCCGCGGACCTCACAGCGGATTCAGAGGTTGATCATGTGCCCGGCGAGGCCGTGGATGGCCTCCTGGAGGCCCTCCGACAGCGTCGGGTGGGCGTGCACGTTGCGGGCCAGCTCCAGCGCCGTCAGGTCCCACTTCTGCGCCAGCGTGAGCTCGGGCAGCAGCTCGGTGACCTCGGCGCCGATGAGGTGGCCGCCGAGCAGCTCGCCGTAGGTCTCGTCGGAGATGAGCTTGACGAAGCCGCCCGGCTCGGCGAGGCCCTGCGCCTTGCCGTTGGCGGTGAACGGGAACTGGGCGACCTTGACCTTCCAGCCCTTCTGGTCGGCCAGCTCGCGGGCCTGCTTCTCCGTGTAGCCGAAGCTGGCCACCTGCGGGGCGCAGAACGTGGCCCGCGGCATCATCACGTAGTCCAGCTCCATGGTCTCGGCGCCGGCGATCGTCTCGGCGGCCACCACGCCCTGCGCCTCGGCGACGTGCGCGAGCATGAGCTTCGCCGTCACGTCACCGATCGCGTACACGTGCGGCACGTTGGTGCGCATGAAGTCGTCGATCGCGATGGCGCCGCGCTCGGTCAGCTGCACCCCGAGGTTCTCCAGGCCGTAGCCCTCGACCCGCGGGGTGAAGCCGATCGCCTGCAGCACCTTGTCGGCCGTCAGCTCGCGGGTGCCCTTGGCGTCGGACACGGTGACGGTCACCTGGTCGCCGGAGTCGTCGATCTTCTCGACGCGGGTGGAGGTCAGCACGTCGATGCCGAGCTTGCGGTAGGCCTTGGCCAGCTCCTTGGAGACCGCCTCGTCCTCCAGCGGCAGCATGCGGTCGAGGAACTCGACGATGGTGACCTGCACGCCGTAGTTGCGCAGGACGAAGGCGAACTCCACGCCGATGGCGCCGGCGCCGGCGACGATGACGCTGCCCGGCAGCTCGCGGGTGAGGATCTGCTCCTCGTAGGTCACCACCCGCTCCGACAGCGAGGTGCCCGGCAGCAGCCGCGTGGTGGCGCCGGTCGCGATGATCACGTTGTCGAAGGTGACGGTCTCCTCGCCGCCGCCGTTGAGCGCCACCCGCAGGGTGTGCGGGTCGGTGAAGGCGCCCCAGCCGTCGAACTCGGTGATCTTGTTCTTCTTCATCAGGAAGTGGACGCCCTTGACGCGGCCGTCGGCGACCGTGCGGCTGCGGTCGAACGCGGCGCCGAAGTCGAAGGACACCTCACCGGAGATCCCGAACGTCTTCGCCTCGTCGCGGACGAGGTGGGCGAGCTCGGCGTTGCGCAGCAGCGCCTTCGACGGGATGCACCCGACGTTCAGGCACACCCCGCCCCAGTACTTGGACTCGACCACGGCCACGCTCTTGCCGAGCTGGGCGGCGCGGATGGCGGCCACGTACCCGCCGGGACCGGCACCGAGGACGACGACGTCGAAATGCGGCATGACCGAAGCCTAGGACCGCCGCCGGGTACCCCGCCGTCCGCACCGTGCGGCGTCCGTCACCGCGGGTGTGGACAGCGGGGCCCCGGCTGGCCAGGCTCTGCGGCGTGACCGCGGTCGAGGAGCTGCGCCCGCTGGGGCTGTTCGCCGGGACCGACGACGAGCACCTGCGGGAGCTGGCCGCGCTCGGCGAGGAGGTCCGCTTCGCCGCCGGTGACGAGCCGTTCCGGGAGGGCCGGCCGGCCGAGTTCTGGTGGGTGCTGCTCGAGGGCAGCCTGGACCTCGTCCGGCACGTGGGCCGCGAGGAGACGCTGCTGGGCAGCATGGACGTGCCCGGTCGCTGGGCCGGTGGCTTCCGCGCCTGGGACGAGCACGGCGCGTACCTGGCCACGGCGCGCGCGCGGACGGCCGGCCGGTTCTTCCGGGTGCCGGCCCCGGTGCTGAGGGAGTGGGCGGCGGCGAGCTTCCCGCTCGGCGTCCACCTGATCGAGGGCGTCGTCCGGACCGCGCGCGGCTTCGAGGCCGTCGCCCGGCAGCGGGAGTCGCTGGTCGCGCTCGGCACGCTGGCCGCCGGGCTGGCGCACGAGATCAACAACCCGGCGGCCGCCGCGACGCGGGCGGTCGACGTGCTGGCCGGCGCGCACGGCGGGATGCTCGACGCCCTCCGGCGGCTCGCCGCGGCCGGGGCCGCCCCCGAGCAGTTCAGCGCGCTCGACGCGCTGCGCCGGGCCGTGGTGCCCGCGGCGACCCCGGAGAGCGCCCTCGCGGTCGCCGACCGCGAGGAGGCGCTGACCGACTGGCTGTCCGACCGGGGCGTCGAGCGCGGCTGGGTGATCGCCACGCCGCTGGCCGCGGCCGGCGTCGACGTCGCCTGGTGCGAGCGGGCCGCCGGGGTGCTCGGCGAGCGGGCGCTGGCCCCGGGCCTGGAGTGGGTGGCGTGCACGCTGACCGCCGCCGCCGTGCTCGACGAGGTGAAGGAGTCCACGCACCGCATCTCCGGTCTGGTGGCGGCGGTGAAGTCCTACTCGCAGATGGACCGGGCGTCGCTGCAGTGGACCGACCTCGCCGAGGGCCTGGACAGCACGCTGGCGGTGCTGGCGCACCGCGTGCCGGCCGGGGTGACGGTTGTCCGCGACTACGGCGCGGACGTGCCGCGCATCGAGGCCGCGCCCGCCGAGCTCAACCAGGTGTGGACCCACCTGGTCGACAACGCCCTCGACGCGATGGACGGGCACGGGACGCTGCGCATCTCCACCCGCCTCGACGCGCGCGGCGACGTGCGGGTGGAGATCGGCGACACCGGCCCCGGCATGTCGGAGGAGGTCCGCCGGCACGCCTTCGACCCGTTCTTCACGACCAAGCCGGTGGGCCGGGGCGTGGGGCTCGGGTTGGACGTCGCCCGCCGCGTCGTAGAGCGCCACCACGGCGAGATCGCCGTCGACGGGCGCCCGGGCGAGACGGTGCTGGTGGTGCGGCTGCCCGGGAGGTCGGGCCCCCGGGGCTGACCGGGCGTCAGGCGGCGTCGACGTCGGGGGCGAACTGGGCGCGCGCCATGCCGGCGAGCGCCGCGACCTCGTCGGCCGACGCGGTGCCCGACGACGTCACCACCTCGACCCAGGCGTCGATGGCGGCGGCGGCCGAGCGCTGCACCTCCGGGGTGCTCTCCCAGGCCGACGGATCGTCGACGACGTCGCCGGCGAGGAACCGGCCGAGCGCCAGGAAGCCGATCTCCCAGCCCGGCGCGACGAACAGCGCGCCCGCGCCGCTCTGCGCGATCGCCAGCGGCGCGGTGTGCTCGAGCTCCAGCGTCGTCCGGTCGCCGTCGGCGCGCAGCCGGACGTCGACGACGCTGGTCGGGCCGCCCCAGGTGACGGTGAGCTGCCGCGGCGGCTCGCACCGGCGCACCTCGCCGCCGGCGTTGCCCTCCACCTGGAACTCGCCGCCGGGGCGCAGGTCGCCGCTCACCGGGGCGAACCAGCGCCGCAGCCGCTCGGGATCGGTGAGCGCGTCCCAGACGTCCTCCGCCTCGGCGTCGTAGGTGCGGCTCAGGTGGACGGCGACCTCCTCGTCGTCGCCGCTCCCCCGGCGGGCCACCGCCCGGTGGGCCGCCGCGATCTCGTCCAGCAGTTCCCTCACGTCTCCTCCTCGGGGGTGCGGTCGCGCCTGCGGCGTCTGCCGCGGGCGAGCTCGGTGGCCAGGGCGTCGAGCCGCTGGTCCCAGAAGCGGCGGAAGCGGTCGAGCCAGGCGTCCACCTCGCGCAGCGGTGCGGTGTCCACCGCGTACAGCCGACGGGCGCCGTCGGCCCGCACGCGCGCGAAGCCGTTCTCGCGGAGCACGCGCAGGTGCTGCGACACCCCGGGCTGGGAGATGCCGAACTCCGCCCGCACGACGGCGGTGATCTCCCCCGAGGACAGCTCGCCGTCGGCGAGGAGCTCGAGGATGCGCCGCCGGACCGGGTCGCCGAGGACGTCGAACGCGTGCACGAGGCGAAAGCTACAGCTAGCGCTTATATCAGCGCAAGCTTATGCCGCGGGTCGTGCGCGATGATCGCCGCATGCCCGACCCCTCGGCGCCGCTGCAGAAGCTCGGCTTCCTGACCATCGGCCTGTTCGACCGCGCCGACCCGCGGCCGGGGCACGAGGGCACCCTCGCCCTGATCGAGCTCGGCGAGCGGCTCGGCTTCGACAGCGCCTGGGTCCGCCACCGGCACCTGCAGTACGGCATCTCCTCGCCGGTCGCCGTCCTGGCCGCCGCGACGCAGCGCACGACCCGGATCGAGCTGGGCACCGCGGTCACCCCGCTGGCGTGGGAGAACCCGCTGCGGCTGGCCGAGGACCTCGCCACCGTCGACGTCCTCTCCGGCGGGCGGCTCAACCCCGGGGTCAGCGTCGGGCCGCCGATGCGCTGGGACGACGTCCGCGGGTCCCTCTACCCCGACACCGCCGACGCGGAGGACTTCGGCTACGAGCGCGTGGCCCGGCTGCTGCGGTTCGTGGCCGGCGAGCCGGCGAGCGCGTTCAGCGGCCGCGAGGGGGTCGTCGAGGAGTGGTCGGACCGGGTGCAGCCGCACTCCCCCGGGCTGCGCGCCCGCATGTGGTACGGCGGCGGCAGCCTGGCGTCGGCGCGCTGGGCCGGTGAGCACCGCATGAACTTCATGACCAGCAGCGTGGTCAAGGCCGAGGAGTCGGAGGACTTCGCCGAGGTGCAGCGGTCGCACGTGCGCGCCTTCCGCGCCGCGCACCCCGACGGCGACGCCGCCCGCGTCTCGCAGGGGCTGGTGGTCGTCCCCACCGACAGCGCCACCGCCGTGCAGCGCGCGCGGTACGCCGCCTACGTCGAGGCGCGCACCCCGCGGACCACCGCGCCGCAGGGCCCGGCGCGGATGCTCTTCGCCCGCGACCTGCTCGGGACGTCGGAGCAGATCGCCGAGGCGTTGCACGCCCACGCGGCGTTCCGGGAGGTCAGCGAGGTGGCGTTCGCGCTGCCGTTCAGCTTCGAGCACGAGGACTACGTGCAGATCCTCACCGACATCGCCGGGCGGCTGGGCCCGGCCCTGGGCTGGCGGCCGGGCACCCCGGGCGCCTAGGGCGCCGGGCCCCGGACCGCCGGCCGCGGGGTCACCGAGTGGACCAGGCCGCGCAGGTGCGGCCAGGCCTGCGGGTCCTGGAACCAGTCGCTGTGCAGGTGCGCCGGCGGCGGTGAGGGGTTGTCGTCGGTCCACAGCACCGGCGGGTCGACCACCGGGGCGTCGACGCCGGGACCGCCGCCGTCCGGGCCGTACGGGTCCCGCCGCGCCCAGCCGCCGATGTAGTCGCTGAGCCGGACGAGGTTGCGCCACCGGACGACGCCGTCGTCGGTCAGCGACCGCTCCAGCAGCTCGAGCTGGTCGGGGCCGAAGTACGCGGGGAAGGCGCGGCCGTAGAGCCGCCGGACCGGCGCCGCCAGCGTGAGCAGGGCGACGTGCCGGCGCACCTCCCGGGGCAGCTGCGCCACGACGGCGGCCGCGATGACCGTGCCCTGGCTGTACCCGACGACGACGACGGGCGAGTGCGGTTCCCGGGGCGCCCCGCCGAAGGACTCCGCCACCTGCTGCGCCACCGCCGGGTCGGTGGGGCCGTGCGCCTCGCCGCCGACGACCCGTCGGACGCGGGTGACGACCTCGGGCACCGAGCGCTCGGCGTAGCTCGGCGGGCCGAACGGGTGGCAGGCCCGCGGCCAGAAGGTGACGACGTCCCAGAAGAACCCGACGCGCTTGCGGGAGCCGCTGCTGGTCAGCGCCGAGCGGAGGAAGAGCAGGAAGAGGCCGGTGACGAAGACCGCCGCGCCGGTGCCGAGCGAGGCGAGCCCGGCCAGCAGGTTCCACGCGCTCCACGGCAGGAACTGGTAGCCGACGAGCACCAGCGCGGTCGGCACCGCGACCGCGAAGAGCACCGGCGCGGCCCGGTCGGTCAGCATGGAGGTGGCCCACACGCCGGCGACCGCCCGCCGCGCGCGCCGCGTCCCCCCGGCCGCCGCGCCGCGGTCGGCGTAGACCGACCCCACGGACGACGGCGCGGTCCCCGTCAGCAGCCGGCGGGCGGTCCGCCACCGCACCGCCGCCAGCCACGCCCCGGCCAGGACGGTCGCCAGCACCGCCGCGGCGAACGCCAGCCCGCACGCGAACACCGTCGCGGGCAGGGCCAGCCTCGCCGGCGCCCCGCCCGCCCCCGGCGCCGTCTGGGTGAACGTCGGCCGGGCCAGCAGGTTGGCCGCGGTCATGAGCAGGGCGGCGCTGAAGATGCCGGCGACCAGGGTGGCCGTCAGGGCGACGGCCACCGACGCCAGCCCCCGGCCCATCACGTCGGGGCGGGCCCACGGCCGCTGCGCGCAGACCACGAGCATGAGGACGGCGACCAAGCCGAGCCCGACGTCGAGGACGACGACCTGCAGCGTCCGGTCCCCCGGCAGCGCCGCGCCGTTGGGGTGCGGCCGCCACCACAGGCGGGCCAGCGCCGTGCCCCCGGCCAGCCCGAGCGCCGCCCAGGTCACGCCGGCGGTGACCGCGTCACCGACGTCGCGGGGGTCGCCGGCCCGGTCGATCCGGTCGGCCCACGGGGTGAGCAGGGCGACGACGGCGACCGCGGCCAGCGCGGCGCAGAGGGTGAGCAGCACCCAGCGGACGGCCGGTGCGGACGACTCCGGCAGCAGGAGGACGACCCCCACCACGGCGAACGCGACGGTCAGGTGGGCCCGGCGCTGGCGGACGAGCGGGCGCTCGCCGCACCAGAACGTCGGGCGCGACAGCTCCAGCCGCGGCAGGTCCCCCACCCCCGGTCCGGGTGCGCGGCGCTCGTACGCCCCCTGCGTGCGCGTGCTCAGCCACCACAGGACGGCGACCGCCAGCAGCACCACGGCCCCGGCCAGCGCCATGCGCACGCCCGGTCCGAGCCCGGCGAACCAGCCGAGCCACGACCACAGCGTGCCGACCTCGGCCGCCTGCCACGCCACCAGGTCGACGAGCAGGTAGGCGGTGGTGGCCACGAAGGACGCGGTCAGGGCCAGCGCCACCAGCCGCAGCACCGCGCGGGCGCCCTGGCGCAGGAGGCCCGGGCCCCGTTCGGGCAGCGCCCAGTGCGCGACGTTGACCAGGCCGAAGGGCAGCAGCAGCAGCCACAGCGCCGACCACGAGGCCTGGTAGTTCAGCCGCCCCCAGCAGTACGCCTCGACCCGCGGCCGGCCGCGGGCGGGCGCGCCGGGGAACCAGGCGCGGAAGAAGCCGGCCCGGCCGTCGCCGGCGACCTGCACGGTGGCCGGGGACTCCAGGTTCTCCGGCGCCGGCGCGCCGCCGACGCCGTGGATGCGCAGCTGCAGCACGTCGACGGGGTCGCCGTCGGCCAGGGCCGGCACCTCGCCGCGGGCCAGCGCCGCGGCCGGGCTGGTGAGGTCCTCCCCGCTGAAGGCCTGGCCGGCGCCGGGCGCGAGCACCACGCCGGCCAGCCGGCCGCCGTCGACCGGCGCCGGGACGCCGTCCGGCAGCCGGACCGGCCGGGGGTCCGCCGGCGGGGGCGGGACCACCGGCACCGCGCGCGCACCGGCCGGGGCCGGTCCGTCGAGCCGCTCCATCGCCGCCTCCTCCGGCCGTGCCGCTGGGGACTGGTGCCGCTGGGGGAATGGTGGCGGAGCCGGGGCCCCCGTAGCGCGTCGCCGGACGCGGTGGTCCCGGCCTCGGGCCGCACGCGAGGATCGCCGCATGAGCGACGGCGGACGCAGCGTGCAGGAACGGCTCTACCCGCGGCTGACCTGCTTCGGCTGCGGACCGGCCAACCCCGCCGGCCTGCGGCTACGCAGCTACCCCGAGGCCGACGGCGTGACCGCGACCTTCGAGCCGCGGGCCGAGCACGACAACGGCTTCGGGTTCCTCAACGGCGGCATCATCTGCACCGTCCTCGACTGCCACAGCGCCGCGGCGGTCTTCGTCGAGGCGGAGCGGCGCGGCTGGACCGGCGAGGACGGCGCGGTCCTGCCCTGGGTCACGGCCGGCCTCGACGTCCGCTTCCTGCGGCCTGCGCCGCGCGACCGGGCGCTGACGCTGACCGGGCGCGCCACCGAGGTGTCGGGGTCGGAGATGACCGTCGCCGTCGAGCTGGGCTGGGACGGCAAGCCGCGGGCGACCGGCGTCGCCGTGTGGAAGCGCTGGCGCGCCCGACCGCCCGGCGCGGCGCACTGAGATCCTCCCCGACTCTGTGATTCGGCTCACAGGCGAAGGGGAACAGAACCGGCCGGGTCACCTCGGAGTCCGGGAGATGCGGCCATGGCAGCCACACCGACGTTGCGCACCATCGAGACGGCGATCCCCGCGCGGATGGACCGATTGCCGTGGTCCGGCTGGCACTGGATGGTGGTGGTCGGCCTCGGCACCGTGTGGATCCTCGACGGCCTCGCGGTCACCATCGTCGGCGCCCTGGGCGGGCGGCTCACCGAGGAGGGCAGCGGGCTCGAGCTGAGCGCCACCCAGGTGGGCGCCACGGGGTCGGCCTACATCGTCGGCGCCTGTCTCGGCGCGCTCTACTTCGGGCGGCTGGCCGACAGGATCGGCCGCAAGAAGCTGTTCATGATCACGCTGGGCGTGTTCCTGGCCGGCAGCATCCTCACCGCGTTCTCCATGAACTTCTGGTGGTTCCTGATCTGCCGCGTGATCACCGGCGCCGGCGTGGGCGGCGAGTACTCCGCGATCCACTCCGCCGTCGACGAGCTCATCCCCGCCCGCGTGCGGGGCGCGGTGGACCTGGTCATCGGCGGCTCGTACTGGATCGGCACCATCCTCGGCTCGCTGGCCTCGGTCGCGCTGCTCAACCCCGACTGGTTCGCCCTCGACCTCGGCTGGCGGCTGGCCTTCGGCCTCGCCGCGATCATGGGTTTCGCCATCCTCCTGGTGCGGCGGCACGTGCCCGAGAGCCCCCGCTGGCTGTTCCTCCACGGTCACGACGAGGAGGCGGAGCGGGTCACCGCCGACATCGAGCGCCAGGTCGTGGCCTCCACCGGCCAGGAGCTGATCGAGCCCCGCCGCACCATCCGCGTCAAGCAGCGCGGCCCCATGGGCATCGGCGAGATCGCCCGCGTGGTCTTCGGGATGTACCCCAAGCGCGCGTTCGTGAGCCTCGCCCTGTTCACCGGCCAGGCCTTCCTCTACAACGCCATCTTCTTCACCTACGCGATGGTGCTGACCGAGATCTACGGGGTCTCGGCGGCCGCGGTGGGCTGGTACCTCATCCCGTTCGCGATCGGCAACTTCCTCGGCCCGTTCCTGCTGGGGCGGCTGTTCGACACCGTCGGCCGCAAGCCGATGATCGCCGGCACCTACATCCTCTCCGGCATCCTGCTGATCATCACCGGCGTCATGTTCAACGCCGGGATCCTCAACGCGACGACGCAGACGATCGCCTGGTGCGTGATCTTCTTCTTCGCCTCCGCCGGCGCCAGCGCGGCCTACCTGACGGTCAGCGAGGTCTTCCCGATGGAGACCCGCGCGATGGCGATCGCGTTCTTCTATGCGACCGGCACCATCGTCGGCGGCTTCGGCGGCCCGCTGCTGTTCGGCGCGCTGATCCAGAGCGGGGAGCCGAGCCAGATCTTCATCGGCTATGTCGTCGGCGCCGTCGTCATGATCCTCGGCGGCGTCATCCAGGCGACGATGGGCGTCGAGGCGGCCGGGCGCGACCTGGAGGACATCGCTCCCCCGCTGTCGGCGACCGACGAGGAGATCGACGAGCCGGGCGAGGAGGCCGACCCCTACACGCTGGGCCGGCACCAGGGCCGCGGCGAGGTGCACACCGACGACGCCCCGCGCGACTACCGCGTCGAGGGCAACGTCCCGGCCGACCAGCCGCCCGAGTGGAAGCCGGCGCCCGCCGGCCGTCGCGGCGGCACCACCGGAGGTGAGCGATGAGTCGACGAGCGGCCTTCTCCCCGTTCCTCGGGACCTCCGAGAGCGACGCGGAGGAGAACGAGTGGTGGCTGCGGCGGGAGATCTCGCTGATCCAGAACCTGCTGGCCGAGCACGGTGAGACCGACAAGAAGACGATCGGCGACGAGCTCGGCTGCAAGTACTGGGGCCCGATGCGGTTCAACGCGGCGCTGAAGGCCGGGGTCGAGCGGGGCGCCTTCCGCAAGGCCGGCCACCACCGCTACGCCCCGAACTAGCCGCTCCCCCGGACCCCGCGGGCGCCGCGCAGGATGCGGTGCGGGTCGTGGTGCGCGGCCAGGCCGGCCAGCCGGCGCAGCGTCGCGGCGTCGTAGACCCGCGTCGCGTCGGCGGGGCCGGCCGGGGCGACCACGTCGGCCAGCGCGCGCCCCGACGACCACGGCGACAGCGCGCCGATCAGCGCCGCGGCGCGCTCGGCGGGCGCTGGGGCCCCGGCCGCGCCGAGCACGTCCAGGGCGAAGCGGGCGTCGCGGTGCGCGACGGCGCTGGGCCGCTCGGGCAGCCGGGCGACGGCGCCGCCGAGCTGGCGCAGCTCCACGGCGAGCGGTGGCGGTGCGGTGGCCGGTCCGCCGAGGGCCAGCAGGACGTCGACCGCGGCCTCGGGCAGCCGGTCGAGCAGGAGGTGCGCCAGCAGCTCCCGTGGTCCCGGCGCGGCGCCGGCCGCGTCGAGCGCGCCGAGCGCGGTGTACGGGCGGACGGCGACGTCGTCGCGCAGCGGCTCGGCGGCCGCCCGCACCGGCGCGAGGACGCCGGCGCCCGCGCCGGGGTCGCCGACCCAGGCGAAGCGGACGGCCACGGCGGCCGGGGCGGGCAGGAACGCCAGCGAGGTGGTCGCCTGCGGGGGCAGGCCGGCGCACCAGTCGCGCCACCGGTGCGCGACGGCGGCCGCGTCGGCGCCGGCGAACCACAGCGTCCCCGCGTAGAGCTCGTCGACGGCCAGCAGGTCCACCTCGAGCGCGGTGACGACGCCGAGCGCGCCGCGGCCGCCGCGCAGGCCCCAGAACAGGTCGGGGTGCTCGACCGGCGTGACCCGGCGCGGCACGCCGTCGCCGGTGACCACCTCGAACGCCCGGACGCGGTCGGCGGCCAGGCCGTAGGTGCGCGCGACCGGCCCGATCCCGCCGCCGGTCGTGGACCGGACGACGCCGGCCGTCGTGGCCGCGCCGACCAGGGGCGCCAGCCCGTGCCCGGCCGCCGCGTCCAGCAGCCGCTGCCAGCGCACGCCCGCCCCGACGCGCGCCCAGCCCTCCGGGTGCACCGTGCACTCGTCGAGCGCCTCGGTGGAGACCAGCAGCACCCCGGCCAGCGGGTCCCCCGGCGCGGTCCCCGGCTCGGCCACCTCCAGGCCGTGCCGGGCGGCGAAGCGCACGGCCGCGACGACGTCGTCCGCGTCCTCGGCCCGGACGACGGCCACCGGCCCGGCGGCCGACGGTTCGGGCAGCAGGAGGCGCCCCCGCAGGTGCTCCGCCAGCCGGGTCAGGGGCGGGCGGGCACCGGGCAGCGGGCGCGCGGGTGGTGCGGTGGTCACGGGGAACTCCTCGGGCGGGGACCGGCTCCCCCGCACCGTCCGGCACGGCCCTTGGCGCCGCCTTCGGGTCCCCTTGGGGTGCAGGTGGGTGCCCCCCGACCGGCGGAAACGTGGAGCGGCTACACGGGTTTCGCCGTGCCGGCTGCTTATCCTCGCGGGCGTGACTACCCGCACCTTCCGCGTGCTGGGTCCCGTGGAGGTCTGGTCCGACGGCCGGCCGGTGCCCCGGCAGACCCCGCGCCACCGCGCCGTCCTGGCGGCCCTGCTCGTCGACGCGGGATCCACGGTGCCGCTCGACGTCCTCGTCGAGCGGGTGTGGGACGGCTCGCCGCCGACCGCCCAGCTCGGCACCCTGCAGGCGATCGTCTCCAAGCTGCGCCGCGAGCTCGAGCCGGACGTCGCGGGGGGCGCCTGGCAGGTGCTGGTCACCCAGGCCCCCGGCTACCGGCTGGCGGTCGACCCCGAGACGGTCGACGCGGTGCGCTTCAAGGCGCTGCTGCGCGCCGCGCGGGCGCACGCCGAGCGGGACGAGACCGAGCAGGCCCGGGCCGTGGTCGGCGAGGCGCTGGAGCTCTGGCGCGGCCCGGCGTACGCCGACGTCGCCGAGGCCTTCGCGGTCGAGGAGGCCGCCCGGCTCGAGCAGCTGCGCCTCGACGCCCGCGAGCTCGCCGCCGAGCTGGACCTGCGGCTGGGCCGGCACGCCGAGCTGGTCGAGGAGCTGCGCGAGCTGGTGCGCGCCGAGCCGCTGCGCGAGGGGCTGCGCGGCTCGCTGATGCTCGCCCTGTACCGCGGCGGCCGCCAGGCCGAGGCGCTGCAGGTCTACGACGAGGGCCGCCGGCTGCTGGTCGAGGAGCTGGGCGTCGACCCCGGCCGCGACCTGCAGGCGCTGCACGAGCGCATCCTGCGGCAGGACCCCGAGCTGACCGCGGCCGAGCCGGCGCGCGTGCCGGCGCCGCGCCCGGCGCCGGTCCCGCCGCCGCCGGACCGCCTGCCCCGACCGCTCACCGCCTTCGTCGGCCGCGAGCGCGAGCTCGACGACCTCGGCCGCGCCCTCGCTACCCAGCGCCTGGTCACCCTGGTCGGGCCGGGCGGCAGCGGCAAGACCCGGCTGGCCCTCGAGGCGGCCCGCCGCCGCGCGGCCGAGGTCCCGGCGGCGTTCGTCGAGCTGGCCGGCGTCGCGGAGCCCGCGCTGGTCGCGCCGCAGATCGCCACCGCGCTGGGGGTGAACCTCACCACCGGCGACGCCGTCGCGGCCGTGGTCGCCGCGCTGCAGGGCCGGCCGTCGCTGCTGGTCCTCGACAACTGCGAGCACGTCGTCGACGCCGCCGCCGAGATCGCCGCCGCGCTGCTCGCCCGCTGCCCCGACCTGCGGGTGCTCGCCACGTCCCGCCAACCCCTGGGACTGCTCGGCGAGGCCGTCGTCCCGTGCGGTCCGATGGCGGCCGGCGACGCCGACAGCGACGCCGCCCGGCTGTTCCTCGACCGGGCCCGGCTCGCCGCCCCGCACCTGGCCGCCCCCTCCGCCGAGGACCTCGCCCTGGTCACCACCGTCTGCGCGGAGCTCGACGGGCTCCCGCTGGCGGTCGAGCTCGCCGCGGCCTGCCTCACCACGCTCCCGCTGGCTGAGGTCGCCGCCCGCGTCGACGACCGCTTCGCGCTGCTGTCGGGCGGCTGGCGCACCGCTCCCCCGCACCAGCGCACGCTGGCCGCGACCGTGCAGTGGAGCGTCGACCTGCTCGACGAGCGGCAGCTCGCCGTCTTCCGGGCGGTCTCGGTGTTCGCGGGCAGCTTCTCCGCCGACGCGGTGGAGGCGGTCGCCGGCCCGGACGGCGGCGGCACGCTCGACGCGCTGCGGGCCCTGGCCGCGCAGTCGCTGGTCGAGGTGGAGCACGCCCGCGGCCGCTACCGCATGCTCGAGACGCTGCGCCAGTACGCCGACTCGGTGCTCGGCGACGAGGAGCGGCACCTGCTGCGCGACCGGCACGCCGCCTTCATGGCCGACCTGGCCGAGCGGCTGGAGCCGACGCTGCGCCGGCGCGACTCCGCGCTGAACTGGCGGCGCCTCGACGACGAGCAGCCCAACCTGCGGGCGGCCATGGCGCACGCGCTGGCGGCCGGCCGGGGCACGGTGGCGCTGCGCATCGCCGGGTCGCTGGGCTGGTGGTGGTACCGCCGGGGCTACGTGGCCGAGGGCCGCCAGTGGCTGGCCGACGCGCTCAAGGCCGCCCCCGACGCGCCGGTGCCGGTGCGCATGCAGGCGCTGCTGGGCGACGCGCTGCTGGCTTACCTCACCGGCGACGTGCCCTCCATCTGGGACCGCACCAACGAGATCATCGCGATCACCCCGAGCGAGGAGGAGGGCATCCTCGCCCTCGCGCTCGTGCTGCGCGGCTTCGTGCGCGCCCTGCTGGGGCACGTCGACAAGGAGAACGAGACCGCCAAGGACGTCGCCCGCGGCATGGCGGTCGCCGAGGTCTGCGGCATCGACTGGGTGCGCTCGGAGATCGCGATGACCCTGGGCCAGTTCTCCCGGGCCGACGGCAACCCGCAGGCCGCGCTGGAGCACCTGGACCGGGCGGCGGAGCTGGCCCGCGGCTTCGGCCACACGTGGGCCGAGTGCTCGGCGCGGTGGATCCGCGCCAAGGTGCTCATCGAGCTCGACCGCGGCCCGGAGGCGCTGCAGGCCGTGGCGGCGGCCACCGGGCTGGCGATGGCCGACGGCGACCGGACCTCCACGCTGGCCGGCCTGCTCACCGCCGCGGGCGCGGCCACCGCGGCCGGCGACCCGCGCTCGGCCGCCGTCCTGCTCGGCACGGTCGACGAGCAGTCGCGCCTGGTCGGCTACGACCCGCTGCGGATGGACCCGGTCGACGGCGGGCGCTACGTGGAGAGGACGCAGGCGGCGCTGGACGCCGCCGCGTTCGAGGCCGCCCGCGACGAGGGCCGCGCCCTCGGCCTCGCCGGCGGGTTGGCGCTGCTCGAGCGCCTCGCCGGGCGCCCCGGGGCGCGGTGCTGCGCGACGTGCCCGCCACCTGAGCCGGGCCGCGCTACGCGTCCGGGCGCACCTGGGCGTAGAGCCGGGCGAGGTCGGCCAGCTGGTGGTGGGCGTTGAGCCCGCTCGGGTTGGGCAGCACCCAGGTGGCCGCGCCGCCCACCCGCTCCGGCTGCAGCCCGAGCACCGCCTCCGGGCGCCGGAACGCCTGCCGCCAGGCGGTCACGCCGAGCACGGCGAGCACCCGCGGCCGGTGGGCGGCCACCAGCGCGGCCAGCGCGGCGGCGCCGGCCTCGAGCTCGGCCGGCGTCAGCTCCGCCGCCGTCCGGGTGGGCCGGTCGACGACGTTGGTGATCCCCAGGCCGTAGCGGGGCAGCTCGGCGTCCTCGTCGGGCGTCATCCGCCGCGGGGTGAGCCCCGCCAGGTGGATCGCGGGCCAGAACCGGTTGCCCGGCCGGGCGAAGTGGTGGCCGCGGGCGGCGGAGAGCAGCGACGGGTTGATGCCGCAGAAGAGGACGTCGAGGTCGGGCGCGATCACGTCGCGCAGCGGCTTGGCGTCCGGCACACGGTCAGTCTGCGTCAGGTGAGCGCCAGGGCGCCGAGCGCGGTCAGCCCGACGAGCAGCGTGGACAGGCCGCCGAGCAGCAGGCCGCGGCGGCCGGTCCGCAGCAGCGCGCCCAGCCGCACCGCCGTCCCGAGGCCGAAGAGCGCGGCGGCCAGCAGCACCGTCGTCGTCCCCCGGGCCGCGGCCAGCGCGGGCTCGGGCACCAGGCCGGTGCCGCGCAGGGCGACCATCGCCAGGAAGCCGAGCACGAACAGCGGCACCAGCGGCGGCCGCCGCCCCGCCTCGTCCTGCCGGCGCACCACGCCCACCGCGGCCACCATCGGCGCGAGCAGCAGCACCCGGGTGAGCTTCACGACGACGGCGATCCCCACGGCCGCCGCCCCCGCCGGCGAGGCCGCGGCCACCACCTGGGCGACCTCGTGCACGGCCAGCCCGGCCCAGGCGCCGAGCTCCTCCTCGTCCAGGCCCAGCCCGGCGCCGGCCAGCGGCACCAGCGCGATCGCCGCCGTCCCGTAGAGCGTCACCAGGGTGACGCCGGTGGCGACGTCCTCGTCCCGCGACCGGGCCACGCTGCCCATCGCGGCGATCGCCGCCGCCCCGCAGATCGAGAAGCCGGTGGCGACCAGCAGGGTCAGCCCGGGCGGGACGCCGACCAGGCGGCCCAGCAGCAGCGTCCCCGCGAAGGCGGCGACGACCGTGACCACCACCGCGACGACGGTCCCGGCGCCCAGGCCGGCGACGGCGTCGACGCCCAGCTGCAGGCCCAGCAGGACGACGCCGAGCCGCAGGAAGCGCCGGGTGCCCCAGCCCAGCCCCGCCCGCGCGGCCGCCGGCAGCAGCGGGCCGGCGAGGACGCCGAGCACCACCGCGGCGGTCAGCGCGCTCACGGCCGGGACGACGCCGTTCAGGGCCAGGGCGGCCGCCGTGCCGGCCGCGGCCACCGCGAGCCCCGGCGCCAGCGGCGCGGGCCGGCTCGGCGACGGGACGGCGGTGCGGGCCACACCAGCACTTTCGGGGGTGTCCCGGCGCCGCGGTAGCCACGGGGTGTGCCGTAGGTCATAGCCTGCGGGAATGGCGGGGGTGCCCGACGTGGAGTCGCTGCAGCTGCTCGTCCTGGTCGACGAGCACGGCAGCCTGACCGGGGCGGCCACGGCGCTGCGCATCAGCCAGCCGTCGGCGAGCAAGCGGCTCAGCGCCCTGGAGCGCCGGCTCGGCCTGCAGCTGGTCGACCGCAGCCGCCGCGGCTCGGTCCTGACCGCCGAGGGCACCGTCGTCGCCGGCTGGGCGGCGCGGGTCCTCGCCGAGCTCGCCGTGCTCACCGAGGGCGCCGCGGCGCTGCGCCGGCACCGGGAGGCGGAGCTGTCGATCGCCGCGAGCCTCACCGTCGCCGAGCACCTGCTGCCCGGCTGGATCGGCGCGCTGCGCCGCGACGCCCCGGGCCTGCACGTGGGGCTGCAGGTGCTCAACAGCACCCGGGTGTGCGAGCTGGCCCGGCACGACGGCGTCGACGTCGGCTTCATCGAGTCGCCCGGCGCGGCCGAGGGGCTGGAGTGCGTTCCCGTCGGGCACGACCGGCTGGTCCTCGTCGTCGCCCCCGGGCACGAGTGGGCCGGCCGGGCCGCTCCGGTGACCGCCGCCGAGCTGGCCGCGACGCCGCTGATCACCCGGGAGCCCGGCTCGGGCACGCGCGACACCGCCGACCGGGCGCTGCGCGCCACCGGGCTGCCGGTGGCGCGGCCGCTGCTCGAGCTGGGCTCGGGCACGGCCGTGCGCACGGCCGTGGTCTCGGGCGCGGGCCCGGCGCTGCTCAGCGAGCTGGTCGTGGCCGCCGACCTGGCCGCCGGCGCGCTGGTGGAGGTGCCCACCAGCGGGCTCGAGCTGCGCCGCACCCTGCGCGCGGTCTGGCGGACCGGCACCCGCCCCAGCGGACCCGCCGCCGACCTGCTGGCGATGCTGACCCGCCGCCCCGGCTGACGGTCACCCCGGGGACCGGCGCAGCACCGCCGCCGTCGCGACGGCGATCACCCCGGCGCTGCCCAGGAAGACCCCCGCGCTGCCACTGCCGGCGGCGGCCAGGCCCAGCGCCGGCGGCAGCAGCGTCTGCGCCAGCCGGTTGGCGGTCAGCCGCAGGCCGACCGCCGAGCCGCGCAGCTCCGGGGCGGAGAGGGCGGAGACCCACGACAGCGTCATCGGCTGGGCCAGCCCGAGCCCCACCCCGAGCAGGAGCATCACGACGACCGCGCCGGCGACGTCGACGAACGGCAGCAGCGCCAGCCCGGCGATCCCCATGAGCAGCGATCCGACGAGCGTCCAGCGGCGGGTGAACAGCGCGATGAGCCGAACGACCAGGGCGCGCGAGAGCAGCGAGACCAGCGCGCGCAGCGCCAGCAGCCAGCCGACCACGGCCACCGGGACGCCGTGCTCCTCGGCCCAGGCGGGCAGGAACGCCAGCAGCAGGTCGAGCGCGGCGAGCACGGTGCCGCTGGCGAGGACGGCCGGCCCCATGCCCTCGGTGCGCAGCAGCACCGCCAGCGCCCGCCGCGACGACGTCCGCTCCCCCGCCGCCGCGGCGACCGGGCGCACCCGCCGGCCGTGCCGCAGCGCCAGCGGCAGCGCCACCACCGCGAAGACCGCCGCGACGGCCAGCCCGACCACCCCCGCGGGCAGCCGGTCGGTGGCGAGGAGGCCGGCCAGCGGCAGCGCCGCGGCCGGCCCGACCATCTGCCCCACCGACGCCGCGGCGGTCAGCGAGCCGAATCCGCGGTCGCGGTCGCTGCCCAAGTCCAGCCGGGCGACGACGGTCTGCTGGCCCACCATGCCCAGCAGGTGGGCGAAGCCGAGCACCGCCGCGGCGAGCACGAGCACGACCAGCCCGGGCGCGAGCAGGGCCGCGACGCTGCCGGCGGCGAGCAGGACGGCGCCGCCGACCACGAGCCGCCCCGGGCCGAGGACGTCGGCCTGCCGCCCCACGGCGAAGGCGAGCAGGAGGGGCAGGACGGCGAAGGCGGCGGCCAGCGCCCCGAGGGCCGCGCTGCCGGCGCCGAGGTCGAGCGCCCGGTAGCTGATCATCGGCCGGACCACGCCGTACGAGGCGTGCAGCAGCGCCGCCTGGACGAACAGCCAGGCCAGTCCCCCGCCCCGGCGGCTCACCGGGGCGGCGCGGTCGAGGACCTGACGACGAGGGTGGGGCGCAGCAGCACGGCGCGGGCGGGGCGGTCGGGCTCGGTGAGGACGTCGAGCAGCAGCCGGCCGGCCTCTGCGCCCATCTCGTGGTGCCCCACCCGGACGGTGGTCAGCGGCGGGTGCATCTTGTCCATCAGCGGCATGTCGTTGAAGCCCACGACGCTCACGTCGTCGGGGCAGCGCAGCCCGCGGGCGGCCAGCGTGTCGTAGACACCCAGCGCCGAGCGGTCGTGCGCCGCGACGACGGCGGTGAACCCCACCCCGCTGTCGAGCAGCGCGGCCATCGCCCGGGCCCCCTCCTCCTCGGTGGAGCTCGCGCAGCTGACCACCAGCCGCGGGTCCTCGGGCAGCCCGTGGTCGCGCAGCCCCTGCAGGTAGCCGCGGCGCCGGATCGTGCCGGTCGACAGGCTCTCCGGCCCGGCCACGTGCGCGATCCGCCGGTGGCCGAGGGCGACGAGGTGGTCGACGGCGAGGGCGACGCCCGCGGCGTTGTCGGCGGTGACCGACGGGATCGAGGCGCCGGCGAGCAGGCGCTTGACCAGCACCATGCGCACGCCCTCGGCGTGCAGCGCCTCCAGCCACCCGTCGTCGAGGGAGGCGGTGGCCACGATGAGCCCGTCGACCTGCTTGCCCAGCAGCGAGTCGATGAGCGCCCGCTCGCGCTCGGGGTCGTTGTCGGTGTTGACGATCCAGGCGTCGTAGCCGGCGGGCGCCAGGACGCTCTCCGCGCCCCGCACCAGCGGGGCCACCAGGGAGTTGGTCAGGTCGGGGACGACCAGGCCCACCGTGTCGGTCCGCGCGGTGCGCAGGCTGCGCGCCATCGGGTTGGGCCGGTAGCCGAGCTCGCGGGCCGCGCGGAGCACGCGGTCGGCCGTGCTGCGGCTGACCCGGCCGCGGCTGTCCGGGTTCAGGGCGCGCGACGCCGTCCCGACGTGCACCGACGCGGCCTCGGCGACGTCACGGAGAGTGGGCGGGCGCATGACTGCAATCGTACGCATCCGGTACTCGCCCGAGCCGCGTCCCGCGCGCGCCGGCGACCGCCGCCGTCCCCCCGGTGACCCCGCAAACAGCAACTTGGCTGCGATGTCGGTGTAACCCTTGACACATCTGCGGCGGTTCTGACGATACTTCCCGCCGAGGCAATCGATTGCAGCTCCGAGAGCTGACGGACCCCGCTCGAGCCCGTGGCGCGTCGGACGCAGGACAAGGGAGTCGATGCACGTGGCACCAGGTCAGGACCGGCTGGGCAGGACGCTGGCCGTGGAGGCCCACGGGGTCTCGGTCGAGTACGAGCGGACCCGGAACAAGGACACGCTCGTCGCGCTGGAGGACTTCACGCTCGACGTCGCCGACGGGGAGTTCCTGGCGGTCGTGGGCCCCAGCGGCTGCGGCAAGAGCACCTTCCTCAACGTCGTCGCCGGGCTCGTGCCGCCGGCGGCGGGCGAGGTGAAGGTGTTCGGCAAGGAGGTCACCGGGCCCGGCCCGGACCGCGCCGTCGTCTTCCAGGACTACGCCCTCATGCCGTGGCGCACGGTCGAGAAGAACGTCCGCTTCGGCCTCGAGATGCAGGGGCGCGTCGACGCCGACACCGGCGCCAAGGTGGCCCGCTACATCAAGATGGTCGGCCTCGCGGGGTTCGAGAGGGCCTACCCCAGGGAGCTCTCCGGCGGCATGCGCCAGCGGGTCGGCCTCGCCCGCGCCCTGGTCACCGAGCCCCGGCTGCTGCTCATGGACGAGCCCTTCGCCGCGGTCGACGCCATGACCCGCGAGATCATGCAGGAGGAGCTGACCCGGATCGTCGCCGCGACCGGGCAGGCGATCATCTTCATCACCCACGGCGTCGACGAGGCGATCACCCTCGGCGACCGGATCGCGGTGGTGACCAACCGGCCGGGCCGGATCAAGGAGATCATCGAGGTCGACCTGCCGCGGCCGCGCAGCCGGGCCAGCCGCCAGCTGCCCGAGTTCCAGGCGCTGCGCGACCGGGTCTGGCAGCTGCTGTCCGAGGAGCACCCCGAGCGGTCGGAGCTCGCCGAGCCGATCGGCGCCAACGGTCCCGTGGCGAACGCGGGCGGCGTCTGACCATGACCGCCACCGCCACCCCGGCCGCGACCCCCTCCCGGGCGCGCAGCCCGAAGAAGCAGCAGTCGTTCGCCTCCCGGCTGCTGCGCAAGCGCGGCCCGGGCGTGCTCGCCTTCGTCGTCTTCATCGGCGTGTGGCAGCTGGCGGTCGTGCTCTTCGACCCGAGCCCGATCCTGTTCCCCGGCCCGGTCCCGGTCGCCGAGGAGTGGGGCGCGGCCGCGGCCGACAGGTCGATGTGGGAGGCCACCGCCGACAGCATGTACGCGATGTCGATCGGCCTGCTGATCTCCCTGGTCGTCGGCATCCCGCTCGGCGTCGCGATCGGCATGTCCCCCACCGCCGACCTGATCACCTCGCCCTACCTGTGGGGCTTCTTCGCGATGCCGCGCATCGCCCTGGCGCCGCTCATGGTGCTCTGGCTGGGCTTCGGCGCCGAGATCAAGATCTGGCTGGTCGTGCTCTCGGCCATCATCCCGATCATCCTGTCGGCCAAGGACGGCGTGCAGACCACCGACGAGGGGCTGCTCCGCGCCGCCCGCAGCTTCGGCGCCGGGCGGCTGCAGCTGTTCGGCAAGGTCGTCGTCCCGAGCACCCTGCCGTTCATCGCCAGCGGCGTGCGCAACGGCATCTCCCGCGGGTTCGTCGGCCTGCTGGTCATCGAGCTCACCGTCGGCACCGGCGGGATCGGCACCGAGGTGATCCGGTCGGCCCGCGACCTCGACACCGCCCGGATGTTCGCGTTCATCGCCACCCTGATCGCCCTCGCGCTGGTGCTGGTGAGCCTGTCGCGCCGGCTCGAGAGCTACGCCAGCCGCTGGCGTGAGGAGGTCGTCCTGTGACCGCCACCGGATCGATCGCGCCCACGACGGTCCCCACGTCGGTCACCGCGCCGTCGAAGCGGCCGAGCCGCAGGTACCGGTACGGCCGGCGCAAGGTCTACAGCCGCAAGCAGCGCTGGGTCATCGGCACGATCAACCTGCTGATCTTCTTCACCATCTGGCAGCTGGCCGCGACCTACACCGACATCCCGAAGCTGTTCCTGCCCTCGGTCACCGAGGTGTGGGACCAGCTGGTCCGGATGAACGAGCAGGGCATCCTCTGGGGCAACCTCGGCAAGAGCCTGTGGGTCTACGTGGTCGGGATGGTCATCTCCATCGCCATCGCGATCCCGGCCGGCCTGATCATCGGCGGCGTCCGGATCATCGACCGGATCACCAGCCCCTACGTGTGGGCGCTCTACACCACGCCCCGGCTGATCCTCATGCCGCTGATCGTGCTGTGGGTCGGCATCAACGACACCGCGCGGATCGTGATCATCGTGCTCTCGGCGGTGCCGGCGACGCTCGTGGTGGTCATGGAGGGCGTCAAGACCGTCGACAACTCGCTGCTCAAGGCGGCGCGCTCGTTCGGGGCCACCCGGCCGCGGCTCTACCGCTCGGTCGTGCTGCCCTCGACCGTGCCGTTCATCGCCACCGGCATCCGGATGGGCGTCTCGCGCGGCCTGATCGGCCTGTTCATCGGCGAGCTGTTCACCGCCGCGAACGGCATCGGCTACATCATCGCGCTGTCGTCCAAGACGTTCAACAGCGCCCAGACCTACGCGATGCTCTTCATCTTCGTCTTCTTCTGCGTCGCCATGGTCGGGCTCACCCAGCTGCTCGAGCGCAAGGTCTCGGTGTGGCGGGCCTAGGACGCGTGACGTCGTCGTCACGGGCACTTCGTCTACGAAAGGACGAAACCATGCACAAGTTCCGGGTGCCGGCGATCCTGTTCGCCACCGCGCTCGTCGCGGCGGCCTGCGGGTCCGACGGCGGTGGCGGGGGCGGCGGCGGGTCATCCGACGGCGGCGAGCTGAACCAGGTGCGCCTGGCGATCGACGGCGACGACTTCATGAACCAGCTCGCCTGGATGGTGGCCGACAAGGACTACTGGCCCGACCTCGGGTTCACCGAGCCGGCCGAGGTCTTCGCCACCGACGAGTACATCGCCGGCCTGGCCGGCGGCGACGTCTGGGTGGCGCAGGGCGAGAGCGACGTCATCTGGTCGGCCCTGGCCGAGGGCAGCGTGCCGATGAAGGTCATCGGCGTGGAGAAGGACGCCGAGGCGTACTTCCTCGGGATCCGCGCGGGCGTGGACCCGAACAACCTCGAGGGCCTGAAGATGAGCGGCGGCGCCGCCGGGGACCGCAACATCACCGTCGGCGAGGAGATGCTCGAGGGCCTCGGCGTCGACCCCGAGAGCATGGAGTGGGTGCAGATCGAGGGCGGCTCCGACGAGCGGCTGCAGGCCCTGCTCGCCGGGCAGATCGACGTCGCGGCGCTGCAGCCGCGGCACGTGCTGCCGCTGGAGGCCGAGGGCGGCCAGATGATCGTCCAGGAGTACCAGCGGGTGCCCCAGGAGGTCTGGGTCGTCACCGCCGAGACCATGGAGAACAACCGCGACGCGGTGTGCGCGTACCTCGAGGGCCGCATCGCCGCCAAGCAGTGGATCTCCGCGGGGCCGCAGTACACCGACAACCAGCAGGCCGCGCTCGACATCGCCGCGGAGTACGGCGAGGAGCCCAGCGAGGGCGACCTCGACGAGTGGCAGATCGAGATGGAGCAGAACTGGTCGCTCAACGGCGGTTCCCCGCTCGACACCTGGGAGACGTGGAACCAGGCCATGATCGACGCGGGCAACGTGCCCGAAGGCTTCGACTGGCGCGAGCACGTCGACTTCTCCTGCCTGACCGAGGTCCAGGAGAAGCTCGGCCTCGAGGTGGAGCCCGGCGAGGTCTGACCAAACCCCAGCGCCTCGGCGCCGGCCGCACGGACGCGGTCGGCGCCGAGTGCTGTCCGGGGCCGGAGGCGGTGGATCCTGTGCGCCGGGTGCCCTTTCGTCCGCCGGGAGAGGGCACTCCGCGCACATCACCGGCTGGAGCTCGCCGAGGAACCGCGACCGGAGTGCGTCGGGGCGGGGTCCCATCGACATCGGCGCTCTCGCACGCTTTCGGCCCCGAGGACGTGCGACACCGCCGATGTCGCACGGCGGGCGGGCGTCAGAGGGCGGTGCGCTCGGGGCCGGGGAGCTCCCGCAGGTTGGCGCGCAGGTCGGGGTGCGGGAAGAAGCAGACCAGCACGAGGTCCGACGTCCCCGAGGCGACGGTCGCGTGCGGCACCCCCGGTGGGACCACCACGAGGTCGCCCGCGGCGACGGCGGAGGGGACGTCGTCCTCCCAGGCCGTGCCGGTGCCGGACGCGACGTAGACCACCTCGGCGCTGTGCGGGTGCACGTGCGGCGTCCGCGGCCCGGGGGCGATGCGCACGACGCGCGCGCTCGCCCCCACGGCCAGGCCGGCCGGCATCGGGTCGGCGGACAGGCGACCGGGCAGCCGGACGTAGTCCAGCTGCCCGGCCCGGACGACGGGCACCGGCCGCTCCCCTACGCGACCTCGACGCCGGCCTTCTCGATGACCTCCTCCACGAGCACGGCCTCGCCGTTGCGCGCGGAGGACTCCAGCACCGCCCGGACGACGCCGAGCGCGCGCACCGCCTCCACGGCGCCGACCTCGACGGTCGCCCGGCCGCGGATCGCCAGCCCGAACTCCTCGAGCTGCTCGCGGAACATGTCGGTGCGCGGCAGCTCGACCTGCTGGCGCACCGACTCGCCGTAGAACTGCGACCTCAGCGACGACCAGTCGTCGGCCAGGTGCGAGTCGTCCCAGTGCGTGAAGTCGAGGTCGTACATCAGGTTGGCCTTCGTGCCGAGCAGGTTCATCGTGTAGACCCCCGGCGAGGCCCAGCCGGTGCCGATGTAGCCCAGCGGGCCGCTCTCGAACTCGAGGATCGCCATGACGGCGTCGGGCACCTCGGACCTCGTGTAGAGCTTGCGCGCGTGCGCGGTGACGCTCTTCACCGGGCCGAGGAGGAACTGCAGCGTGTCCGCGTGGTGCACGCCGAGCTGGATGAACGCCCCGCCCGGGCTCTTGTCCGCGTAGTAGCGCCAGGTCTGCGGGGTCAGCTCCAGCCCGCGCTCGTTGGAGAAGTTCGCCTCGGCCAGCGAGACGTCCCCGATCCGGCCCTCGTCGATCCAGCGCTTCATCTCGCGGTGGCCCGACAGCCGCCGCGAGCTGTGCCCGACGGCGAACACCTGCCCGGTGGCGGCCACCGCGGCGGCGATCCGGTTGGCGTCCTCCAGCGTGTGCGCGATGGGCTTGTCGGTGTAGACCGCCTTGCCCGCCTCCAGCGCCCGGGTGATCACGTCCATGTGGGTGTCGTTCGGCGTCGTGACCAGCACGCCCTCGACGCCCGGGTCGGCGAGCAGCTCCTCGTAGGACGACGCCGCGTGCGGCACGCCGAACTCCTCCTGGAACGCCGTCCGCTTGGCCTCGTCGCGGCTGAAGCAGCTGTAGAGCTCGACGGCGTCGCCGCGCTGGGCGCCGCGGGCGAGCACGCGGGCCCAGCGGCCGAGCCCGACAGATGCCAGCCGCACCCGGTCGCTGGTGGAGCCGTCCTGGGTCATGGGTCCTGCCTTCCGGAGCGTCGGATGTCGCGGGCGGCGAAGACGACGTCGAGGAGTTCCAGGACCCCGTCGGCGACGACCTTCGAGAAGGTGGCGGCACGCTCGGGCGTGGCCCACCCCGGGTTGCCGTACCAGCCGTCGGAGGCGAGCTCCGAGACGTCGGTGATGAAGCCGTACACCTCGTGCGAGCGGCGCATGGCGTCCATCTCCAGCGCGCCCGGCGGTCGGGTCGGCTCGCCGGCGCGCTCGGTCTTGACCAGCGCCGGGTCGTGGGCGAGCACCGCGAGGGTCTCGATGCCGCCGCCGTGGGTGAGCTCCCCGCCCTCGTCGCGGTAGAGCCGCTGCGCGACGTAGCAGGCCTGGGCGGCGACGAAGGTGCAGTCGAAGCGGTCCTGCAGGTCGGTGGCGACCGCGTTCATCGACGCGGTGTTGCCCTCGTGCCAGTTGACCAGCACGAAGGTCTCCACCCCCATGCGGACCAGCTCCGTGCAGACGTCGGTGAGCAGCGCCTCGAACGTCTCGCGGCGCAGCGTGACGGTGCCGGGGTGCCCGGCGTGGATCGGCGTCACCCCGTACGGCCCGAACGGCGCGTAGACGGCGTCGAGCCGGTCGGCGACCTCCCGGGCCACCAGCTCGGCGGCGAAGGTGTCGGTGCCGTTGGGCAGGTGCGGGCCGTGCTGCTCGATGCTGCCGATCGGCAGGACGGCGGTGCGCGAGCGGGCGACGGCCTCGGCCGCCTCCGGGCTCGTCATGTCGGCGAGGTCGTACCTCATGCCCGGGCTCCCCCTCCTCCGACCACGGGGTCGAGCAGCGGCTCGCCGCGCAGCAGGCGGGCGGCCTCCGCGGCGGCCTTGCGGCGCATGTCGGCCTCCGACTCGTCGGTGTACCAGGCCATGTGCGGCGTCAGCAGGACCTTCTCGGCCACCGGCGCGAACACCGCGGCGTCCACGGGCTCGGCCGGGTAGACGTCGAGCGCTGCCCGGCCCGGGCTGCCGGCGGCCAGCCCGGTGAGCAGCGCCGGCAGGTCGACCAGCGAGCCGCGGGCGGTGTTGACCAGCACGCTGCCCGGCTTCATCGCGGCCAGCTCGGCGGCCCCCAGCAGCGGCCGGCCCGACGGGTCGCCGGGCGCGTGCAGCGTGACGACGTCGCTGCGCTCCAGCAGCTCCTCCAGCGGCACGGCGGCCACGCCGTCCGCGGCCGGGACGTCGACGTACTGGTCGTGGGCGAGCACGGTGAACCCCAGCGCCCGCAGGTAGCCGGCCGCCCGGCGGCCGATGCGGCCGTAGCCGACGACGCCGGCGGTGGACGCGCTCGGCAGGTGCAGCGGCCGCAGCCCGGCCACGCCCCAGCCGCCGGCGCGGACCGCGCGGTCGGCCTCGGGCAGCCGGCGGAACAGCGCGAGCGCCGCGGCGACGGCGTGCACCGCCACCGCCTCGGTGCCGTAGTCGGCGACCCGGCCCACGGCGATGCCCCGCTCGTGGGCCGCGGCGAGGTCGATCGTGTCGACACCGATGCCGTAGCGGACGATCCCCCGGCAGCGCAGCCGGTCGAGGACGGCGGCGTCGAAGCGCGGGCGCGACCCGGCGAGCACCACCTCGGCGTCGGCGGCGACGGCGAGGACCTCCTCCGCGCTGCCGCCGTCGCCGAGCACCAGGGTCGCGCCGAGGGGGCCGAGGACCTCCTCCTCGATGCCCAGGTCGGCGTAGCGGGTGCCCAGCACCGCGACCGTCCGCGCTGTCACGCGCCTCACCTCCCGGACGACGACGGCGCCACTGTTGCCCAAACGATTGCGCACGTCAAGCACGGCCGCTGACGCGGGCTTTCCGGCCCGGCGCGTTCCCTCCTTGACAATCGCTGCGCATACGTTTGTATGGGCAGCGCCCGACACGGGAGCGCGGCAGAGGGGCCGCGCTCGGGGAGGGGACGCGATGGCGCACAACTTCTTGGTCCACGCACCGGACGACGTCGTCGGCGTCGCGGTGCGGGACATCGAGCCCGGGCCGGCCGTGCCCGGGAAGATCCAGTCCAACGGCCAGCCGCTGCAGCTCGACGTCCTCGACGCCGTGCCCCTGGGGCACAAGGTGGCGCTGCGGGACCTCGCGGCCGGTGAGCGGGTCGTCAAGTACGGCATCTCCATCGGCCGGGCCACCCGCGACATCCGGGCCGGCGAGCACGTCCACGTCCACAACGTCAAGGGAGAGCGCTGGGCATGAGCGCGGGACGCACCTTCTCCGGGTACCGCCGCGCCGACGGCCGGGTCGGCTGCCGCAACCACGTGGTCGTCCTGCCGGTCGACGACATCTCCAACGCCGCGGCCGAGGCCGTGGCCCGGGTGGTCCAGGGCACCATGGCCCTCCCCCACCCCTACGGCCGGCTGCAGTTCGGCCCCGACCTCGACCTGCACTTCCGCACGCTCATCGGCACCGGCGCCAACCCCAACGTCGCCGCCGCCGTCGTCATCGGCATCGAGCCGAACTGGACCAGGCGGGTCGCCGAGGGCATCGCCGCCACCGGCAAGCCGGTCGCCGCCTTCTCCATCGAGGGCCTCGGCGACCTCAAGATCATCGAGCAGGCGAGCCGGGCGGCCGTCCAGATGGTCCACGACGCGACGGCGCTGCAGCGGGAGGAGATCCCGCTCACCGACATGATCATCAGCACCAAGTGCGGCGAGTCCGACACGACGTCGGGTCTGGGCTCCAACCCCACGATCGGCCGGTTCGCCGAGCGGTTCAGCGGCGCCGGCGGCACGTTCTTCTTCGGCGAGACCTCCGAGCTCACCGGCGGCGAGCACATCGTCGCCGACCGGATCACCGACCCCGTGCAGCGGGAGAAGTTCCAGCGGCTCTTCGACGAGCACCAGCGGATCATCCTCGAGCAGGAGGCGGACCTGCTGGGCTCGCAGCCGACCGAGGGCAACATCGCCGGCGGGTTGACGACGATCGAGGAGAAGGCGCTCGGCAACATCCAGAAGATCGGCCAGGCCAAGATCGACGGCGTCCTCGAGATGGCCGAGGCGCCCACCCGCCGCGGGCTGCACTTCATGGACACCTCGTCGGCCGCCGCCGAGTCGGTGACGCTGTTCGCCGCCGGCGGCGCCGCGCTGCACCTGTTCACCACCGGCCAGGGCAACATCATCGGCAACCCGATCGTGCCGGTGCTGAAGCTGACGGCGAACCCGAAGACGGTCCGCACGATGAGCGAGCACATCGACCTCGACGTCTCGCCGCTGATCACCGCCGACATGACGCTGGACGAGGCGGCCGACCGCACCGAGGACATCGTCGTGGCGACGGCCAACGGCCGCTGGTGCGCCGCTGAGGTGCTGGGCCACAAGGAGTTCGTGCTCACCCGGCTGCACCGGACCGCCTGAGCTTGGGCGCAGAGCCGCTCGACCTCGTCGTCATCGTGGCGGCGATCGCCGCCGGCGCGTTCGTCAAGGGCGCGACCGGCGGCGGTCTGCCGCAGATCGCCATCCCGGTGATGGCCGTCTTCCTGGGGGTGGAGCACGCGGTGGTGGTGATGGCGATCCCCGGCGTGGTGGCCAACGGCTGGCTGGTGTGGACCCACCGCGCCGAGGCGGGCCGCACCCGCGACCTGCCCGGGTTGCTCGCGGCGGGCACGGTCGGCGCGGTGGCCGGCACCTTCCTGCTCACCTCGCTCGACGGCCGCATCCTCTCCGGCGTCCTCGCCGCGGTGATCGTCGGCTACATCACCGTGGCCCTGCTGCGCCCCGGCTTCACGATCCCCGCCCGGGTCACCCGGGTGGCCAGCCCGCCGGTGGGCCTGGTGGCCGGCGGGCTCCAGGGGGCCACCGGCATCTCCGGGCCGCTGGTCACCACCTGGCTGCACGGCTTCGGCCTGCCGCCGCGTGCCTACGTGTTCGCGGTCTCCTCGCTCTACCTGGTCTTCTCCGCCGTCTCGGCGGTCACCCTGGCCGCGGTCGGCCTGTACACGCCGGAGCGGCTGGGGCAGAGCCTGCTGGCGCTGCTGCCGATCCTGCCGTTCCTGCCGCTGGGGACGGCGGCCGCGCGCCGGCTCTCGCCGCGGACGTTCCAGCGCGTCGTCCTCGTGCTGCTGGCCGCGTCGGTGGTCTCCCTCGTGCACGACACCTTCAGCGGGGGCGGCGCGTGACCGGCAAGGTGGACGAGGTCGTCGCGCACTGGTACCCGCGCTTCCTGGCCAACGGCATCGACTTCTTCGACCTGCGGCGCACCCTCGCCGCCGTCGACGACTGGCCCGACTGGGCGCCGGCGTGGACGCAGGCCGCCGACCGCTACGAGGACCTCGGCCGCGCCGCGCTGGCCGCGGGGCACCGGGTGACCGCCGCCGAGCACCTGCGCCGGGCCGCGCTCACCCTGCAGTTCGCCTCGTTCGTGCTCACCGACGACCCGCCGCGGCGCGCGGCGCTGCAGGGCCGCATGGCCGCGGTCTACCGGGAGGCGGCGCCGTTGCTCGACCCGCCCGCCGTGCGGACCGTCGTCCCGTACGGCGAGGGCCGGGAGGTGGTCGGCTACCTGCGCGTGCCGCGCGGCGGCGGGCGCCCCGGCCTGGCCGTGCTGGTCCCCGGGCTGGAGTCGACCAAGGAGCAGTTCAGCACCTACGAGCCCTACTTCCTGCGCCGCGGGGTGGCGACCCTGTCGGTCGAGGGGCCGGGCCAGGGCGAGGGGGCGCGCTCCGCGCCGTTCCGCGACGAGCTCTACGGGACGGCGATGGCCTGCGTGGGCGAGGCGCTCGCCGGGCTCGCCGGCGTGGACGTCGGCCGGGTCGCCGTCGTCGGCACCAGCTTCGGCGGCTACCTGGCCCTGCGGCACGCGCCGCGGCTGCCCGGCCTCACCGCCGTCGTCGACATCGCCGGGCCCTACGACCTGCACGCGTTCGAGGACCTGCCCGGCGTGACGCGGGACGGCTTCCGCGAGTTCGTCGGGGCCGGCGACGAGGCGGCGGCCCGCGCGCTGCTGGCCGACGTCTCGCTGGACGGCGCGCTGGACCGGCTGCGCGTGCCGGTGCTGGTGGTCCACGGCGAGCAGGACCGGGTCATCCGGGCCGGGCACGCGCACCGCATCGCCGCCGCCCTCGGCGAGCGCGCCACCGTGCGGCTGGAGCCGGACGGCAACCACTCGTGCAACAACCTGGCCCCCGTCGTGCGCCCCGCGGTCGCCGACTGGGTCCGCGACCGCCTGGGAGGCACGTCATGACCGACGCCCTGCACCTGCGCACCGTCGCGCAGTCCGACCTCGGCGGCCACGGCGACGGCATGCAGGTGATGCGCGCCGGCGACGCCGTCTACGTCGGGCACTTCGGCCCGAGCGGCATGGGCACCAGCGTGCTGGACGCCTCCGACCCGACGCGGCTGCGCCTGGTGGAGCAGTGGCGGGCCCCCCACGGCAGCCACACCCACAAGGTGCAGGTGGCCGACGGGTTGCTGCTGGTCAACCACGAGCAGTTCCGCGGCGGCGACCCGTACAGCGCCGGCATGGCCGTCTACGACCTCGCCGACCCGTTCGACCCGCGGCAGGTCGGCTGGTTCGACTCCACCGGCAAGGGCGTGCACCGCATCGTGTGGGAGGGCGGCCGGTACGCCTACGTCTCCGCGATCCCCGAGGGGTTCGACGACCGCATCTGGGTGGTCGTGGACCTGGCCGACCCGCGCAACCCCGTCGAGGCCGGTCGCTGGTGGTGGCCCGGGCAGCACGTGGCCGCCGGCGAGGAGCCGACCTGGCCGGCCGGCAAGCGGTACGCCGCCCACCACGCGCTCGTCGACGGCGACCGCGCCTACCTCGGCTACGGCGACGCCGGCCTGGTGGTGCTCGACATCGCCGACCGGTCCAACCCGAAGCAGCTGGCCACGCTGAACTGGGAGCCCGGCGGCGACACCCACACCTGCCTGCCGCTGGCGGGCCGCGACCTGCTGGTGGTCACCGACGAGGTGGTCACCGACGGCCGCGCCGGCGAGCCGCACCACGTACGGGTCGTCGACGTGGCCGACCCCACCGCGCCCCGGGTGGTGGGGATCTGCCCGCCGCCGCCGGACGAGTTCTACGACCACGGCCTGCGCTTCGGCCCGCACAACCTGCACGAGAACCGGCCCGGCACCTACCGCAGCGCCACCCTGGTGTTCTGCACGTACTTCAACGCCGGGCTGCGGGTCTACGACGTCACCGACGCCGAGCACCCGGTCGAGGTGGCGCACTGGCTGCCCGACACGCCGCCGGGCCAGCAGGCGCCGCAGATCAACGACGTCTTCGTCGGCGCCGGCCACGACATCTGGGTCACCGACCGGGTCAACGGCGGCGTGTACCGGCTTGAGCCCGACGACGAGCTGGCCGGGCGCATGGCCGACGCGAGCCTGTGAGCATCGACGTCCACGCCCACTGCGTGCCGGTGGGCGTTCTCGAGACGCTGCGGGCCGAGGGCGGCCGGTACGGCATCGAGGTCGCGCAGGTCGACGGCCGGTGGGCGGCGACGATCGCCGGCCGGGTGCGCACCCAGCCGATGGTGCCGGGGCTGCTCGACCTCCCCCGGCGGCTGGCGGCGATGGACGCGACCGGCGTGGACGTGCAGGTGCTGTCGAGCTGGATCGACCTCGCCGCCTACGCCCTGGACGCGCCCGGCGGCGCCCGGTACGCGCGGATGTTCAACGAGGGGCTGGCGGCCACGGTCGCCGAGGCCCCGCACCGCTTCCGCGCGCTGGCCACCGTCCCCCTGCAGGCCCCGGAGCTCGCCGCCGAGGAGCTGCGCCGCGCCGTCACCACGCTCGGGATGGTCGGCGCGGAGATCGCGACCACCGTGGACGGCGCGGAGCTGGACGACCCCTCGCTCGAGCCGTTCTGGGCGTGCGCCGAGCAGCTGCGCTGCCTGCTCGTCGTCCACCCCTACGCCTCGCTCGCCGGCCGGCACGTCTCCCGGTACGGGCTGAACAACCTGGTGGGCAACCCCGCCGAGTCCACCATCGCCCTCGGGCACCTGGTGTTCGGCGGCGTGCTCGAGCGCCACCCCCGGCTGCAGCTGTGCGTGGTGCACGGCGGCGGCTTCGCGCCGTACCAGATCGGCCGCTGGGACCGCGCCTTCGCCACCGGCGCGCGTGGGGCCGCCGAGCACCTCACCCGCTCCCCCGGCGAGTGGCTGCGCTCGGTCTACTTCGACACGGTGCTGCACTCGGCGGCCTCGCTGCGGTTGCTGGTCGACGTCGTCGGCGCCGGCCGGGTGGTGCTGGGCAGCGACTACCCGTTCGTCATGGGCGAGCCCGAGCCGGTCCGCGCCCTGGCGGCGGTGGCCGGCCTCGACGACCGGGAGCGGCACGCGATCCTGCAGGGCAACCTCACCGCCGTGCTCGACGGGGTGCGCCGGTGAGCGGCCCGTCGTTCAGCGACGCCGAGCTCGCCGACCGCCGGCGGCGCCTGGACGCGGTCGCGCGGCGGCACGACCTCGACGCGGTCGTCGTGTACGGCGCCAACCGGTTCGGCAGCGCGGTGCCGTGGTTGACCGGCTGGCCGGTCACCCGCGAGGCGGTCGTCGTCCTGCGCGCCGGGCGGCGGCCGCAGCTGTTCGTCGGCTTCCCCAACCACGTGCCCAACGCCCGCCGGCTGGCCCGGGACGCCGACGTCGCCGGCACCGGCGAGCGCACCGAGGAGACCGTCGTCGCGGCGCTGCGCGCCGGCGGGCCGACGGCGCGGCTGGGCACGATCGGCCCGGTGCCGGTGCGGCTGCACGCGGCGCTCGCCGGCCTCGGCGCCGTCGTGCCGCTGGACGCCGACCACACGCGGCTGCGCAGCGTGAAGAGCGACGAGGAGCTGGCGGTGCTGCGGCACGCGGCCGCGCTCACCGACGACTCCGCGGCCGCCCTGGTCGCCGCCGCCGTCCCGGGCGCGACCGAGCTCGACCTGGTCGCCGCCGTCGAGGGCGCCTACGTGCGCACCGGGGCGACCAACCACATCCACTACGTCGCCGCCACCTCCATGGCCGACCCCGACCGGCCCGCGCCCGGCCAGTGGCCGACCGACCGGCGGCTGGAGCGCGGCTCGATCGTGCTGTTCGAGCTGTCCACGACCTGGGGCAGCGACTACCCGGGGCAGCTGCTGCGCAGCGTCACCGTCGAGGCCGAGCCGACGCCGCTGTACCGGGAGCTGCACGAGGTGGCCGAGGCGGCGCTGGCCGCGATCACCGCCCGGCTGCGCCCCGGCGTGCTGCCGGCCGAGCTGCTCGCCGCGGCCGACGTCGTCCTCGACGCCGGGTTCACCACCCTCGACGACCTGGTGCACGGCTTCGGCGGCGGCTACCTGCCGCCGGTGCTCAGCCACCGCGGCCCGGCGACCGGCGTGCACGCCGAGCCGCTGGCCGAGCGGATGACCGTCGTCGTCCAGCCGAACGTGGTGACGCCGGACCTGCGGGCCGGCGTGCAGACGGGCGAGCTGTTCGAGATCACCGCCGACGGTGCCCGCTCACTGCACGCCTTCCCGGCCGGCCTGCTGCGGGGCGGCCCGCGCTGACGCCGCCGGCGACCTCGGCGTCGCGCAACGGCGTCCAGCGGTCCAGGGCGGCGAGGACCGGGCCGTGCGGCAGCAACCGCAGCGCCAGGGCGCCCGAGCGGTAGAACGCCGAGTGGACGGCGACCCGCCGGTTGCGGTCCAGCGCGCGCACCGCGTGCCGGGCGACCGCCGCCGGGTCGTCCCAGAGCCAGCCGGGCGTCCGCGCCGCGGCCGCGGTCAGCCCCGCCGCCGCGACGAAGCCGGTGCGCACGAAGCCGGGGCAGGCCGCGGTGACCGCGACGCCGGACCGCCGGACCTCCACGTGCAGCGCCTCGGTGAAGGACAGCGCGGCCGCCTTGGACGCGGCGTAGGCCGCCATCGCCGGCCAGGGGGCGAACGCGGACAGCGAGCAGACCGTGAGCACGGCGCCGCTCCCCCGGGCCGCCATCGCCGGGACGAACCGGCCGCAGAGGTCCACGGCCGCCTCGACGTCGAGCCGGAGCTGCGCCACCAGGTCGGTCACCGGGACGACGGCCACGCGCCCCGGCCGCGCCGCGCCCGCCACGTTGCACAGCACCGCGACCGTCCAGCCGCGCTCCCGGACGGCGGCGGCCAGCAGCTCGCGGTCGGCCGGGTCGGTCAGGTCGCAGGGCAGCGCGGTGGCCGCGGTCCCGGCGCGCGCCAGCTCCGCGGCCAGCTCCTCCAGCCGCGCGCGGCGGCGGGCGACGAGGACGAGCTCGTACCCCCGCCGGCCGAGCTCGCGGGCCAGCTCGGCGCCGATCCCCGACGACGCCCCGGTGACGAGCGCGACCGTGCCCGGCTCGGGCGGCGGCAGCCACCCGGTGGCCCGCCCGAGACCCCGCGACGCGCGCCCGCGCACCGGGTCTGGGTAGCACCCGGCCCGACGCGCGGCAACGGATCCGGGCCCGGGGCGGCGGCTAGGTTGGGCTCCGATGGGTTCTGGAACGGGAGCGGCCGCCCTGATGGTGACGGACGGGCTGCTCGTGGGCTACGGCGGCAACCCGGTCTGCGCGCCGGTCGACCTGCGGGTCGCGCCCGGCCGGGCGGTGGCCGTCGTGGGGCCCAACGGGGCCGGGAAGTCGACGCTGCTGCGCACGCTCGCCGGGCTGCTCCCCCCGCTGGCGGGGACGGTGACCTTCGACGGGGCCGCGGTGGACGAGCGCCGGGCGGACTTCCGCCGGGACGTCGCCGCCGTCCTGGACGACGACGCCTTCTTCGCGGCGCTGACCGGCCGGGAGCACCTGCTGCTCACCGCCCGCGGGCACGGTGTGGTCGACGCCGACGCCGTCGTGGCCGCCGAGGTGGCGGCGTTCGGGCTGGACGACCGCATCGACACGCTGCCGTCCCACCTCTCCTCGGGGCAGCGGCGACGGCTGGCCCTCGCGGCGTCGTTCGTGCGGCCGGCCCGGCTGCTGCTGCTCGACGAGCCGGAGCGTCGCCTGGACCAGGGCATGCGCACGCGGCTGGGCACGCGGCTGGCGCGGCGGCGCGACGACGGGGCGGCCGTTGTGTTCGCCAGCCACGACGCCGGGCTGGTGGCCGCCCTCGCCGACGAGGTGCTCCTCGTCGACGACGACGCGTGCCGGCCGGCCGACCCGCAGGCCGCCGTCGCCTTCCTCGGCGCGCTGTGAGCTCGGCCGTCGGACCGCTCACCCGGGCGGGGAGCGCGCTCAGCGGGGCGGGCGTGCGCGCGCTCACCCGGCGGGCCGCCGCGGCCCGCGCCGAGACCTCGCTGCTGACCCGCCTCTGGGAGGCGGTGGGCAACCTGGCCTCGGCGGCGGTAGTGCTGGCGGTGGCCGCGGGCGTGCTGTCCTGGCTGCGCGAGCGCGTCGTCGCGGCGGCGGCCCCGGCCGGGGGCGCGGGGCTGCCGGCGGCGGCCGCCACCGCGGCGGCCGCCGTCCTGGCCCTCGCGGGGCTCGTGCTGGTGCTCGCCCGGCTCGGCCCGGTGAGCGCCACACCGGCCGCCGCGGCGTGGTGGCTGCCCCTGCCGGCCGACCGCCGGGGCCTGCTGCGCGGCGACCTGGCGCGCACCACGGCCGCCGTCGTCGGCGCCGCGCTGCTGCTCGCGCTGCCGGTGGCCCTCACCGTGCCGCCGGACCCGGCGGTCGGCACCGTGGCCGTCGGCCTGGGCTGGGCGGCGTCGGTCGCCGCGGCCGCGGTGGGGGCCGCGGCGCTGCTGCAGACGCGGGGGCGCGGCGGCGGGCCGGCTGCCGCCGCCGGGGCCGTCGCGGTGCTCGCCGCGGGAGCCGCCGCCGCGTGGGGCACGGCGGGGGCGCTCGGCCTGGACCCGCCGGTCGTGCCCGAGGTGCTCGCCCCGCCGTCGTGGACCCTCGGCGCGGTCGCCCCGCCGTCGTGGACCCTCGGCGCGGTCGCCGCGGCGGCCGCGGTTCTGCTGGTCGCCGCCGCCCGAGGCCTGGACCGGCTCGACGCCGGGCGGCTGCGCGCGCACGGGGTGACCGCGCAGTTCGCCGCGGCCTCGTTCCTCTCCCTCGACACCCGCGACCTGGGCCGGGCGCTCTCCGGCCGGCCGCGGGAGCCGCGGGCCGGGCGGCGGTTCCGCTGGGTCCGCGGTCCCCGGACGGCCGTGGTCGCCGGGGACCTGACGGGGCTGGCCCGGGGGCGCTGGCAGCTGGGCCAGCTCGCCGTCGCCGTCTGCGTCCCCGTGCTGGTGGCCCGCACGGAGGGGCTGGGTGCGATCCCCGTCGCCGTGTGGACCGCCTGCGTGCTGGGCTGGTCCCTCGCCGCCGTGGCGGCCGGACGGGCGGGCCGGGAGGCCCAGGCGGCGCCGGAGCTCGACCGGCTGCTCCCCCTGTCGGCCGCGGAGGCGGTCCGGGCGCGGGCGGTGGTCCCGCTGGTGCTGGGCACGCTGGTCTGCGGGTGCACCGGGCTGCTGCTCGGGGTCGGCACCGGGGGCCTCGGCGCGTGGACGCTGTTCGGTCTCGCGAGCGCGCCGGTCTGGGCCGCCGCCGCGCTGCGCGGCGCCTACCGCCCGGAGCTCGACTGGGCGGGGCCGGTCATGGCCACGCCCGTCGGTCCGGTCCCGGTCGGCGTCGGGGCCACCCTGGTGCAGGGGGTGGACGTCGGGCTCGTGGGCAGCCTCCCGCTGCTCCTGGCGCTGCTGCAGGGCGTGCCCGCTCCCGCGCTGGTGGCCGGGCAGCTGGGGTGGTCGCTCCTGCTCGCGGCGGGGGCGCTGGCGCTGCTGGCGCACCGGGCGGACGCGCCGGCCTGAGGCCGCTCGGCCCAGGTGGTCGGGGTGTCGACGACGTACCCCCGCCGCGAGGTGCGTCGTCCGGGACGGACCCCGGTGTCCGCGGCGACACCCTGCGACCGCTAGGAAGAGCGGCATGGCCGAGACCTTCCCCACCGTCGCCGAGCTCGCCGCCGAGGAGGCCGAGCTGCAGTTCGCCTCGTTCACCAACGACGACGCCTGGGAGCTCGGGTCGGCCCTGGTGGTTACCGCCCGCCGCGACCGGCTGCCGGTGGCGATCGCGATCAGCCGCAACGGCCACGGCCTGTTCAAGGCGGCGCTGACCGGCGCCACCCCCGACAACGACTCGTGGATCGAGCGCAAGACGCGGGTGGTGCACCGCTTCGGGCACAGCAGCCTGCTCGTGCGCCAGGCCAGCGTCGAGCGCGGCACCACCTTCGAGGAGGAGTTCGGGCTCGACCCGCAGCGCTACGCCGCGCACGGCGGCGCCTTCCCCGTCCTGGTGCGGTCGGTCGGCCCGGTCGGCGCCGTCGTCGTCTCGGGGCTGCCGCAGCTGGACGACCACCGCACGGTGGTCGCGGCGATCCGGGCGCACCTGGCGGGTCAGGCCGCCTGAGCCGCGGCGGCGCGGCAGCGGGCGATCCGCGCGCACCGGGCGATGCGGGCGGCCTCCACCTCCGGCACGGGCGGCAGCGGGGTGGTGCCCTCCAGCTCGTCGCCGTCGCGGGCGAAGCGGCCGCGCAGCGGCGCGGCCAGCTGCCGGACCCGCAGGTTGTGCGCGTCCATCAGCCACAGCAGCAACCGCACGCCGGCGTCGCCCGCGGCGACCCCGACGACGTCGACCAGCAGCCGGCCGATGCCCAGGCCCTGGTAGCCGTCGACCACCTCGAGGGCGATCTCGGCGATCTCCGGGTCGCGGGCGTCGCGGATGTAGCGGCCGATGCCGACCGGCTCGCCGTCGACCTCGGCCACCCAGCAGCCGTGCCGGTCGTGGTCGACGTCGGTCAGCGCGCGCAGCACGGAGGGCAGAAGCGCCGGCACCGGCGCCAGGAAGCGCATCCGCCGGGAGTGCGCCGACATCCCGTCGAACACCGCCTGGACCGGCCCGGTCTCGCCGTGCGCCAGCGGGCGGACGACCACGCGCGGCAGCGACAGCCCGCGCCGGTCCACGACCTCGAGCGCCGGCGCGCCGTCGGCGGCCGTCGTGAGCGTGATCATGTCGACCTCCTCCGCCCGGCCGACGGTGGGGTGCCGGGCTGCGGGAGAGGCTGCCGACGGCGTCTGTCGCGGACCTTCCGCGGCGCTGCCACCGCGCGGGGGCGCCGCGGAAGGATCGGGGAAGGCGCGACGGCCACCCTCCGGCCATGACCTCGCTGCTGCCGCTCCCCGTCCGCACCGGGACCGGTCTGCTCGCCGGTGCACGGGCGGCGGTGCCCTTCGTGGTGGGCCTCGCGCCCTTCGGGCTGACCGTGGGTGCCGCGGTGGGGGCCAGCGCCGACCCGGTCGCGGCGTGGGCCGGCACGCTGCTGCTCTACAGCGGCAGCGCGCAGCTGGCCCTGCTGCAGCTGCTCGCCGACGGCGCACCGGTGTGGACGGCGGTGCTGGCCGCGGCGCTGGTCAACGCGCGGCTGCTGGTCTACGCCGGCGCGCTGGCCCCGCTGTGGGCCGGGGCGCCGCTGTGGTCGAAGGTGCTGGGCGCGGCGACGGTGGTCGAGCCGACGTGGGCGGTGGCCGAGCAGCGCCGCCGCAGCGGGGCGCCGCCGGAGGGCGCGCGGACGCACTACGCGGGGGCGGCGATCGCCGTGACCCTCGGCTGGGGGGCGGCGGTCACGGCGGGCTCCGTGGTGGGCCGGGTCGACGGCGTCGCGACGCACCTCGCCGTCGCCGTGCCCCTGTGCCTGGTCGTGCTGGTCGTCCCGCACCTGCGGCTGCCGGGTGGGGTCGTCGCCGTCGTGGCCGGCGCCGGGACCGCGCTCGCGGTGCACGCCGTCGTGCCCGGGGCCGAGGTGCTCCCGGCCATGGCGGCGGCCGCGCTCGCCGGCGGGCTGGCGGGCGGCGCGCCCCGGCGGGCGCGGACGTGAGCGGCGTGTGGACCGCCGTCCTGGTCGTCGGCGGGCTCAGCCTGGCCTTCCGGCTGCTGCCGGTGCTCGCCGTCGCGCGGACCGGCCTGGGCGAGCGGAGCGCGCAGCTGCTGCGGCACGCCGCCGCCGGCGCCGTCGCCGCGCTGGTGGTGCCGGCGGTGGTCGGGGGCGGGACCGGCGGTGCCGACCCCGCCGTCCTCGTCGCCGTGGCGGTGGGCGGGGTGCTGGCCTGGCGCGGGCGGTCGATGGTGCGGGTCGTGCTCGCCGGTGGCTGCGCCTACGGGCTGGTGGCGGCCGCGGCCGCGCTGGTGTGAGCCGCGCTCAGGGCTCGACCAGGCCGGCACGCACCGCGTAGCGGGTCAGCTGGGTGCGGTCACGCAGCTCGAGCTTGGCGAGCACGTTCGCGCGGTGCCGTTCCACCGTCTTGACGCTGATGACGAGCAGGTCGGCGATCTCGCGGGAGGACCGGCCCTCGGCGATGAGCTTGACCACCTCCGACTCCCGGGCGGTGAGCAGGCTCTCGGGCAGGGGGCCGCCGGCGCGGGCGCCGCAGGTACTCGCGCAGCAGGGCGGTGAGCGCGCCGGCGCAGATGAACGGCTCGTCGCGCATCGCCGCGCGGCAGGCCTCGACCAGCTCGCGGTCGGCCACCGACTTGAGCACGTAGCCGCTGGCCCCCGCCTTGAGCGCCTCGAAGAAGTACTGGTCGTTGTCGTACATCGACAGCAGCAGGATCCGCGGCGGCGAGGGCCGCCGCGACAGCTCGCGCGCCGCCTGCAGGCCGGTCAGGCCCGGCATCGCGACGTCGAGGACCGCCAGGTCCACGTCGTGCACCCTCGCCAGGGCCAGCGCCTCCCGCCCGCCGCCGGCCTCGGCGACCACGGTGAGGTCGGGCTCGCTCTCCAGGATCAGCCGCACGCCGCGGCGGACCAGCGCGTGGTCGTCGGCCAGCAGGATCCGGGTGGGGGTCACGCCGAGCGCTCCAGCGGGACGAGCAGCTGCACGTCGGTGCCGCCCTCGGGGTGCGGCCGGATCGTGAGCGTGCCGCCGACGAGCACCGCCCGTTCCCGCATGCCGCGCATCCCCGCGCCCGGCGAGGCGTCGCCGACGCCCCGGCCGTCGTCGACCACCCGCAGCACCACGGCGTCGCCGGGCAGCGTGCGGGCCAGCGCGACCTGCACGTGCCGCGCGCCGGCGTGCCGGGCGACGTTGGTGAGGGCCTCCTGCGCCACCCGGTAGAGCACCAGCTCGGTCTCCGCGCCCAGCGGCGGGACCGAGGAGCCGAACGTCCGGCACACCTGCGCTCCGGTCAGGCGGGCGTGGTCGGTGACCAGCGAGGTGAGGGCGCTGACCAGGCCGAGGTCCTCGAGCACGCCCGGCCGCAGCCGGCGGGCCACCTCCCGCACCTCGTCGAGCGCCGCCCGGGCGGCCTCCTGGACCACCAGCACCTCGGGCGCCAGCCCGGGCGGCGCCTGGTCGGCGACGCGCCGCAGGCCGAGCAGCACCGCGGTCAGGCTCTGCCCGACCTCGTCGTGCAGCTCCTGCGCCACCCGCTGCCGCTCGGCCTCCTGGGCCGCCAGCGCCTGCCCCGCGCTCGCCGCCCGCTCCGCCTCCAGCCGGGCCAGCATCGCGTTGAAGCTGCGCACCAGGTCGGCGGCCGCGCCGTTGTGCGACTCCGGCAGCCGCTGCCCCGGTGTGACCGGGTCGACGTCCTCCATCAGCCGCCGCAGGCGGTCCAGCGGCACGAGCGTGGAGCGCAGCAGCGCCCCGTTGGCCAGCAGCATCACCGCGAGGCCGACGGCGAGCACCACCGCCTCGGTGGCCAGCACCGGGGCCGACACCGTGGCGGGGGACGCGGCGAGCACCGCCGTGCCGGCGGCGAACACCAGCCCGTTGATCAGGCACACCCGGGCGAACAGCGAGAGCCCCACCCCCGCAGCCTCCGGCACGACCGGCGCCCGGGGCCAGCACGCGGGGCGGAAATGGGGTCCGCCACCCATACCGGCGCCCGCGCCCGCGCGGAGAGGATCCGGCAGGTGCCGCACGATCCCGACGCCCTGGTCGTGCTGGGCGGCGCCCTGCTCGTCTGCGGCGTGCTCGCGCGCATCGGCGTCCCCGTCGGACTGCCCACCATCCCGCTGTTCATGCTGGCCGGCGTGCTGCTGGGCCCGCACACGCCCGGCTTCGACCTGGTGCGCGACCCGGCCGAGCTGGACCTGATCGCGCAGCTCGGCCTGGTGTTCCTGCTCTTCTACCTGGGCCTGGAGTTCTCCCTCGACCAGCTCGCCGCGGGCGGGCGGCGGCTGGCGCTGGCCGCCGCGGTGTACCTGGGCCTCAACGTCGGCGGCGGGCTGGCGCTGGGCCTCGCGCTCGGCTGGGGCGTGCGCGAGGCGTTCGTGCTGGCCGGGATCGTGGGCATCTCGTCGTCGGCGGTCGTCACCAAGCTGCTGGTCGAGAACCGCCGGCTGGGCAACCCCGAGACGCGGGTCGTCCTGGGGATCATCGTGCTCGAGGACCTGTTCCTCGCGCTCTACCTGGCGCTGCTGCAGCCGGTGCTCGGCGGCGCCGAGACCCCGCTGGAGGCGGTCCTCGGCATCGCCACGGCGTTCGGGTTCCTCGTCGTCCTGGCCGTCGTGGCCCGGCACGGCACCCGGCAGGTCAGCCGGCTGATCGGCACCAAGGACGAGGAGATCGTCGTGGTGCTCGCGCTCGGCCTGGCCATCAGCACCGCGGGGCTCGGCGAGCGGCTCGGCGTCTCCGACGCGATCGGCGCGTTCATGATCGGGCTCATCCTGGCCGCGACCCCCACGGCCAGGCGGCTGCGGTCGCTCACCCACCCGCTGCGCGACGGCTTCGGGGCGATCTTCTTCTTCCACTTCGGTCTCACCATCGAGGTCGACGACGTCGTCGACGTGCTGCCGCAGGTCCTGGCGGCCGTGGTCACCACGACCGTGCTCGCGGTCGCCGCGGGCGTGGTCGCCGCTCGCCTGCACGGTTTCGGCCGTGCCCGCGCCGCGACCATCGGGTTCACCGTGCTCACCCGCGGTGAGTTCTCGCTGGTGCTGGCCGCGCTGGCGGTGGCCGGCGGCCTCGACCCGCGGATCGGGTCGTTCGCCGCCGGCTACGTGCTGGTGCTGGGCCTCCTGGGGCCGCTGGCGGCCTCGGCCGCCCCGCGGCTGGGCCGGCTGCTCCCCCGCCGGCTGCTCCCGGCCGGGGACGACGGGCCCGGCCCGCGCCGCGCCGTGCCCCTGGACATGGACGTCGGGACCTCCTCGCTGCACGAGCTGGGCACCGACCTGCTGCAGGTGCGGGTGCTGCCCGGCTCGCGGCTGCACGGCGTCTACGTGAGCGAGCTGCGGCTGCCCGACGGGTCGACCCCCGGCCTGCTGTCCCGCGAGGGCCGCACCTTCGCCGTCGCCCCGCACACCCGGCTGCGCACCGACGACGTGCTGCTGGTGTTCACCGACCCGGCCCGGCGGCGGGCCACCGAGCAGCGCATCCTCGCGGTGCACCGCAGCGGCAAGCTGGCCCACTGGCTCGGTGACACCGGCTCGTGACGCGCGGGCGGGGTCAGCCGGACGTCCGAGGGCGCCGCGGCCGTGCCCGTGCCCGCGGTGTCCCGCCCGGCGGGCGCCGCGGTGGCTCGTCGCCGCCCGGTTCCTCGGCATCCTCCGCGACCAGCTCGTAGCGGCGGCCGTAGGTCTCGACCACCGCCTGGATCGCCGCCACGACCGGGATGGAGACCAGGGCGCCCAGCGCCCCAAACAGGGCGGCGCCGGCGATCACCGAGCCCAGCGCGACCGCCGGGTGGATCGCGACCGTGCGGGCGGTGACGCGCGGGCCGATCAGGTAGTTCTCGACCTGCTGGTAGACGGTGCCGAACACGACGACCCACAGCGCGTCGAAGGGGTCGACGGCGAGCGCGACCAGCGCCGGCAGGCCGATCGCGAGGTAGGTGCCGATCGTGGGGATGAACTGGGAGACCAGGCCGGTCCAGATCGCCAGCGGCAGCCAGAAGGGCACGCCCAGGAGGAGCAGCACGAGCGCGGTCACCAGCGCGCTGACCACGGCGAGGACCAGCCGCGAGACGACGTAGCCGCCGGTCTTCTCCACCGCGATCTCCCACACCGTGGAGATGACCCGCTGCTGCCGCGGCGGGAAGCGGCGGGCGACGCTGCGGCGCAGCGCCGGCGCCTGCGCGGACATGTAGTAGGCGAACAGCAGGAAGGTGAACGTCTGGAACACCGCGCCGATCAGCGTGGTGACGACGCCGACGAGCCCGGGTGTCAGGTCCTGCGCCAGGTCCTGGATGCGCTCGGGGGTCAGCTGCAGCGAGTCGACGACGTCCTCGGGCGCGAGGTCGGCCTCGAACGTGCGGTTGGCCCACTCGACGACGTCGCGGACGACGTCGGGCAGCGACCGCACGAGGGCCGCCACCTGGTCGACCAGCAGCGCCCCGAAGGCGGCGAAGAAGCCGACGGTGAGCACGACCAGCCCGAACAGCACGATGCCGGTGGCCGCGCCCCGGCGCACGCCCCGCCGCACGAGCGCGTGCACCGCCGGCTCGATGCTGATCGCGAACAGCCAGGCGAGGAAGAGCAGCCCGAGGAAGCCGCGCAGGTTCGTGAAGGCCCAGACCCCGACCTGGTAGGCCGCGACCGCGGCCACGACGAGGAGGACCGCGCGGCGCAGCCACGGCGGCTCCCGCCGCGCGGCCGCCTGCTCGGCCCCGTCCGCTGCGTTGCCCGCCACGGCGGCACGGTAGAGGCCCGGTCGGCGCGATGGCAGGGGGCGCGCCCGCGCGTCACCGGGGCGGGGGAAGCGCCGTGATCATCGGCTCGTCGCCGCCGACACGGGCCGACGCGCCGATCGGGACGGCGACGAGCCGGTGATCACCCGGCTCCGGCCGCCGTCCGGGCCCGGAGCGCGCTGACCAGGTGCTCGGTGCGCGGAACGGCGATCCCGTGCCGGGCGGCCGCCCGGAGCACCGCTCCCCCGATCGCCTCCAGCTCGAGCGGCCGGCCCGCCTCGGCGTCACGCTGCATCGACGAGCGCATGCCGGCCGGCAGCCCGGCGAAGAACCCGACGACGCCGTCGGGGTCGACCGGCACGCCCTCGGCCCGCGCCACGGCGGCCACCTCTCCGACGACGCCGGCGACGTCGTCGGGGCGGCGGTCGCGGACCTCTCCCACCGGCGCCGCCTCGTACGTGGTGAGCAGCGCGAACGGGGCCAGGAAGGCGAGCTTGCCCCAGAGCGCCGCCCGCTCGTCGTCGACCACGGTGGTGTCGACGCCCGCGGCGCGCAGGTCGCCGGCCAGCTCCTCGGCGCGGTCGCGCAGCGCCGCTGGTGGGGCGAGCTCGGCGCGGGCGAACGGGCTGTCGTGGCGGACCTCCCCCGGAGCGACCCGGCTGGCCTCCACCCGGATCGTGCCGGCCACCACCGCGGCCCGCGGGTAGCGCTGGCGCAGCACCGCCATGTGCTCGACGCCGTTGAGGAACGGCACGAGCAGCGCGCCGCCGAGCACCTCGGGCGGCACGCGGTCGAGCGCGGCGTCGAGCTGCGTCGCCTTGACCGTGACCAGGCAGGCGTCCACCGGTGCCTCGAGCCGCTCCGCGGCGTCCACCCGGACGGCGAAGTCGCCGAGCAGGCCGCTGCGCACCCCGATGCCCCGCTCCCGCAGCACCGCGGCGGTCCGGGCCCCGGCCAGGCAGGTCACCGCCGTCCCCCGCCGGGCGAGGGCCGCGGCCAGCAGCCCGCCCACCCCACCCGGGCCGAGCACCGCGACGGCGTCCACGGCCGGCACCGTAGCCCCGCGGTCAGTGCCCTGTCAGCGTCGTCATCGCGCGGTCGAGCAGCGCCGCCGGCCGGCCGGTCCGCCGCTCCCGCGCGTCGACCAGGGCGGCCAGCCGGAAGCCGGCGTTCACGCCCACCCAGCGCAGCGGCTCCGGCTCGAACCGCCGCGAGCGGTGGCCGACCCACGGCAGCCGGGTGATCGCGGAGTCCTCACCGCAGATCAGGTCGGCGAGCGTGCGCCCGGCCAGGTTGGTCAGGGCGACCCCGTCGCCGCTGTAGCCGCCGGCCGCCGCCAGGCCGGTCGCCCGGTCGAGGGTCACCGAGGGCCACCAGTCGCGGGGCACGCCCAGGGGCCCGCCCCAGCGGTGGGTCACGGTCGCGTCGGCGAGGGCCGGGAAGAGCCCGACGAGGCTGCGCCGCAGCTGCTCGTGGACCCCGCGCGCCCGCTCCGACGCCGGGTCGATCCGGGAGCCGAAGCGGTACGGGGCGCCGCGCCCGCCGAAGGCGATCCGGCCGTCGCGGGTGCGCTGGCCGTAGACCAGCAGCCGGCGGTCGTCGTTGAGGGTGGCCCGCCCGGCCCACCCGACCTCGGCCCAGAACGCGTCGGGCAGCGGCTCGGTGGCCAGCATCAGCGAGTAGACCGGCACCAGCGCGCGGCGGTGCCCGGAGAGCGACGGGGTGAAGCCCTCGGTCGCGCGGACGACGAACCGGGCCCGCACGTCGCCGTGGGGCGTGCGCGCGAGGTGCGGCTCCACCGCCGTCACCGGGGTGCCCTCGTGCAGCACGACCCCGCGCCGCTCGACGGCGTCGGCCAGGCCGCGGACCAGCCGCGCCGGGTGCACGGCGGCGCAGTGCGGGGTGTAGGTGGCGCCGTGCGCGCCGTCGGCGGCCACCCGCTCGCGCACCTCGGCTCGGGACAGCCAGCGCAGGTCGTCCTCCCCCAGCCCCCGGTCGCGGGCGCGGGCGACCGCCGCGCGCAGCCGCCGGGCCTGCAGCTCGGAGGTGGCCAGCCGCAGGTAGCCGCCCTTGTCGGCGTGCGCGTCGATGCCCTCGGCGGCGGCCACCCGGAGCACCTCGTCGACGGTCTCCTCGGCGGCGCGCTGCCAGGCCAGCGCGGCGTCCCGGGACGACGCCGCGGCCACCGTCTCCAGCGAGACCGGCAGCAGCCCCGACACCCAGCCGCCGTTGCGCCCCGAGGCGCCGAACCCGGCGAAGTCCCGCTCCAGGACGACGACCCGCAGGCCGGGATCGCGCCGGGCCAGGTAGTAGGCGGTCCACAGGCCGGTGAAGCCGCCGCCGACGACCGCCACGTCGGCCTCGGTGTCGCCGGCCGGCGGCGGGCGGTGGCGCTCGAGCTCGCCGTCGGGCAGCGAGGCGTGCCAGAACGACAGCGAGCGGCGATCCTGACCGGGCACGACCCCCAGCCTGCCGCACGCCCCCACCCCGAGGAGAGCCCGTGCGCCGCACCACCGTCGTCGTGGCCGTCCTCGCGCTGGTCCTCCCGGGCTGCGGCGCGGAGGCGACACCCGAGCCGACCGTCGCCGACGCCCCGGGCGAGGAGCTCGACGCCCTTCCGATCCCCGTGCTGCAGGAGCGGATGGCCGCCGGCGACCTGACCGCCGTGGAGCTGACCGAGACGTACCTGGCACGCATCGAGGCGCTGGACGACGACCTGGGCGCCGTCCTGCACGTCGACGAGGACGCCGTCGCCGACGCCGAGGAGAGCGACCGGGTGCGCGCGCAGTCCGGTCCGCGCAGCGCGCTGGAGGGCATCCCGGTGCTGCTCAAGGACAACATCGACACCGCCGACCTGCCCACCACGGCCGGGTCGCGCGCCCTGCTGGGCAGCGAGCCGGACGACGCCACGATCACCCGCCGGCTGCGCGAGGCCGGCGCCGTGGTCCTGGGCAAGGCCAACCTCTCCGAGTGGGCGTTCTTCCGCGGGGAGGGCGGCACCAGCGGGTGGAGCGCCGTCGGTGGCCAGACGCACAACCCCCACGTGCTCGACCGCAACCCGTGCGGCTCCTCCAGCGGGTCCGCGGTCGGCGTCGCCGCGAGCCTGGCGCAGGTCGCCGTGGGCACCGAGACCGACGGCTCGATCGTCTGCCCGGCCGGCGCCACGGGGATCGTCGGGATGAAGCCGACGCTGGGCCTGGTCAGCCGGGACGGCATCGTGCCGATCTCCGCCGACCAGGACACCGCCGGGCCGATGGCGCGGCACGCGGTCGACGCGGCGGTCCTGCTGGCGGTCCTGGCCGGGACCGACCCCGCCGACCCGGCCACCGCCGAGATCCCCGCCGACCTCGACGCCGACTTCGCCGCCCTCGACCCGGCGGCGCTGGAGGGCGCGCGGATCGGGGTGTGGGCGCTCACCGCGGAGGAGTCCGAGGCCGTCGACGACGCGACCGAGGCCGTGTACGAGCGGGCGGTGAAGGAGCTGGAGGCGGCCGGCGCGACCACGGTGGAGGTCGAGCTGCCGCACCAGGCCGAGATCGTGAAGGGCGAGACGCCGGCGCTCCTGGCGGAGTTCCACCGCGACGTCGACGCCTACCTGGCGGCCACACCGGGCGACCACCCGGAGGACCTGGCCGGCCTGATCGCCTTCAACGAGCAGGACGACGCCGAGCTGGAGCACTTCGGGCAGGAGCTGTTCGAGCAGGCGCTGGCCGCGCCGGTGCCGGACGAGGACCCGTCGGTGGCCGAGCTGCGGGTGACGATCCGCGACCTGGCCCGCCGGTCGGTCGACGAGGTGCTGGCCCAGGGGCCGGGTGCCGAGGACGACCTGGACGCGATCGTCGGGCTCACCGGCACCCCCGCCTGGGTCACCCGCTACCTGGACGAGGACGGCGCCGGCGACGAGTTCGTGTACAGCACCTCGACGCCCGCGGCGGTGGCCGGCTACCCGAGCGTCGCGGTGCCGGCCGGGTTCTCGGGGCCCGAGGAGGCGCTGCCGGTCGGCATCACGTTCTTCGGCACCCGCTGGTCGGACGCGGCCCTGCTGGACCTGGCCGCGGCGTTCGAGGCCGCCTCCCCGGCCCGCCGGGCACCGGAGTACCTGCCGACCGCCGGCTGAGCCTGTGGAAACGGTCAGCGGGGCCGGCGCGGGAGCTGCCACCGTTCCCGGCATGACGACCGTGCCGAGCCCCGAGACCCCCGTCCGCTCCGCCGCCGAGCTCACCGACCGCTGGGCCGGGCTGCTGGACCCGCCGGTGTTCCGCCGGCGCAGCCTCTGGCTGGCCTGGGTCGGCTCCGGCGGGTCGATGCTGCCGCTGGTCCTGCCCGTCGACGACGTCCCGCTCGTCCCCGACCGGCTGGTGCTGTCCGGGCTGCTCGACCTGCACGAGGCGATCTGCGAGCAGGGGCTGCCCGGTGGCGGTCACCTCGCGCTGGCCCTGTGCCGCCCGGGCGCGTCGGTCGCGCGGCTCGACGACGCCGAGTGGGTGCAGGCGCTGCACGACCTGCTCGACGACGCCCTCGACGGCACCTGGAGCCTGCACCTGGCCGCGGGCGGGGCGGTCACCGAGCTGGTCGGGCCACCGCAGGGCGCCCTCTCGCGGTAGGAACGGCGCATGACCGGTCGAGACGCGTCCGTCGACGACTACGTCGCCGCGCTGCCCGAGGACGTGCGACCGGTCCTGGAGGGGCTCCGCGACGCGGTGCACGCCGCCGTCCCGGGTGCCGGCGAGACGATCAGCTACAGGATGCCGACGTTCACCCTCGACGGCCGGCCGCTGCTGCACGTCGCCGCGTGGAAGCGGCACATCGGCCTCTACCCCTTCCCCGAGCTCGAGGGCGAGCTCGGTGCCGCGCTCGAGCCCTACCGCGGCACCGACAAGGGCACGATGCGCCTGCCGCTCGACCGCCCCGTCCCCTACGAGCTGGTGGGCCGGATGGCCGCCGCGCTCGCCCGGCGGCGCGAGTAGGTGTCCTCCCCGTTCACCGAGCGCCGGTCACCCGGGCTGCGATCCCCCGCCAGGACGCGGGCCGGCTCGGCGCGCCGGCCCGCGTCGTCGCCCGGGCGGACGCTCAGCGGCTGCGGTAGAGCTTCGTCGTCAGCGGCAGGAACACCACCGCCAGCACCGCGGCCACGGCGAGCGAGACCAGGATCGCGGCGCCGTCGGGCTCGCCGCCCATGAGCGACCGGGACGCCGTCGACAGGATCGAGATCGGGTTGACGTCGACGAACGCCTCCAGCGGCCCGGGCAGGGTGGTCGGGTCGACGAACACGTTGGACAGGAACGTGAGCGGGAAGATGCCCATGAACCCGGCGTTCATGACCGCGTTGGGTGTGCGCAGCAGCAGGCCGAGCACGGAGAACACCCACGACAGCCCGAACGAGAAGACGACGACCAGGCCCAGCGCGCCGAGGACGCCGGGCACGCCCCCGCCGGGCCGGTACCCGAGCGCCAGGCCCAGGGCGATGATCACCGTGCCGGCGATGACGTAGCGGACGCTGTCGCCGAGCAGCGAGCCCAGCAGCGGCGCGGGCCGCCAGATGGGCAGCGACCGGAACCGGTCGACCACGCCCTTGGTGAGGTCGGTGTTCAGCGAGACGCCGGAGTAGACGGTGGTGAACAGCACCGACATCACCAGGATGCCGGGCAGCACGTACTCGAGGTACGCGCCCGTGGAGCCGGCGATCGCCCCGCCGAACAGGTAGGTGAACATCAGCACGAACATCACCGGCGACACGGTGACGTCGAGCAGCTGCTCGGGGACGTGCTTGACCTTGAGCATGCCGCGCCAGCCGAACGTGAGCGCGGTCGACAGCCGGCCTGGCCGCGGCGGGCGGGCGGTGCTCGCGATCGCCCGGCGGACGGCGGCGGTGTCGGCGGCGGCGGTGGGCTCGGTGGCGGTGGTCATGACGGCTGCTCCTGCAGGGTCGGCTCGTCGGCCGCCGGCTCCGCGGCGTGACCGGTGAGGGCGAGGAAGACCTCGTCGAGGCTGGGCTGGGACAGGGCGAAGTCGGCGATGCCGACGCCGGCCCGCGCGAGCTCGGCGACCGCGGTGGCCGCCCGCGCGGCGTCGGGGCAGGACACCGACAGCGCCGCGGGGTCGGGCTCGAGCACCGGCGTGCCGACCGCGCGCTCGAGGACGGCGGCCGCCGCGGGCCGCTGCTCGGGGTCGAGCAGCCGCACGTGCAGCGCGCCGGTGCCCACCGACGCCTTGAGCTGGCCGGGCGTGCCCTCGGCGATCACCCGGCCCTTGTCGATGACCGCGATGCCGTCGGCGAGCTGGTCGGCCTCCTCCAGGTACTGGGTGCAGAGCAGGATCGTCGTCCCGCCGGCCACCAGCGCCCGGGCGATCTCCCACACCTGGTTGCGCGAGCGCGGGTCGAGCCCGGTGGTGGGCTCGTCGAGGAACATCAGCTCCGGGGTCACCACGATGCTGGCGGCGATGTCGAGCCGGCGGCGCATGCCGCCGGAGTAGTTCTTGACCAGTCGGCCGCTCGCCTCGGCGATGCCGAACGCCTCGAGCAGCTCGTCGGCCCGCGCCTTCGCCGCCGGGCGGGGAAGCCCGAGCAGCCGGCCGAGCAGGACCAGGTTCTCCCGGCCGGTCAGCTCCTCGTCGACCGAGGCCAGCTGGCCGGTGAGGCTGACCGCGCCGCGGACGGCGTCGGCTTCGGCGACGATGTCGTGCCCGAGCACGCGCGCGCTGCCGCCGTCGGGCTGGATCAGGGTGGCCAGCATCCGGATGGTGGTCGTCTTGCCGGCGCCGTTGGGGCCGAGCACGCCGTAGATGGCGCCGGCCGGCACGGCGAGGTCGATGCCGGCCACCGCCTGGGTGCTCCCGAACGACTTGGTGAGGCCGGTGGCCTCGATCGCCAGCGGCGAGTGGGTCATGTCCTGTTTCCTCTCCGCGCTGCCCGTCCGTGCGGCGCCGCGCCCAGGGTCGGAGTTCGAGCCGACTCGAGGTCAAGAGGCGCCTCGTGCGCCTCCGGAACTGCCTGCAGCGTCCTCTGCCCCTACGACGGAATTGAGGGGGCGAAGTCATCGGCGCGCCACCGGTTTTCCCGCCGTCCGGCCGGGACCGCTGGGACGGCTGGGAGGTGTGCGGAACGACGCACCGTGAGGAGCGGGACACGCACGGTCGCGCGGGGCATCGTGGGAGGCATGTGCCGCCTGCTGGGTTGGGCCTCGCGCGTGCCCACCTCGCTCCTGTCGCTGCTGGGGCAGGAGGACCTCGACGCCTTCACCGAGCTCTCCTGCAAGCACGCCGACGGCTGGGGGCTGGCCCGCAGCCGCCGCCGCGGCGTCGAGGTGCGCAAGCAGCCGGACGCCGCCCGGACGAGCGGCGAGTTCGCCGACCGCGCGCGCAGCGGCAGCGCCGACCTCGGGCTGGCGCACCTGCGCTGGGCCACCCTCGGCCTCGACGTCCGCACCGAGAACACCCACCCGTTCACCGACGGGCGGGTGGCCTTCGCGCACAACGGCTCCATCGCGCCGCCGGAGGCGCTCGACCGGCTGATCGGCCGGCGCGCCCGCCGGCTGCGCCGCGGCGACACCGACAGCGAGCGCTACTTCCTCGCCGTCCTCTCGCGGGTGCAGGAGGGGGCGTCGCCCGGCGACGCCCTGGCCGAGACCGTCGCCGAGATCGCCGCGACGACGCACTTCACCAGCCTGAACGGCCTGCTGCTCACCCGCGACGCCCTGTTCGCGGTGTCCCGGGTGAACCCCGACGTGCCGCAGGAGTTCGACGAGGGGCCCGACTACTACGAGCTGCGGTACAAGGTCACCGGCGACGCCGTGGTGGTGGCGTCCAGCGGCTGGGGCCGGGACTGGGAGCGGCTGGCCGACGGCGAGCTGCTCACCGTGCGGCGCGGCAGCCTGGACCTATCGGTGACCGCGGTCGAGGGGCTGGCCGCCGCCTCCTGAGGGTTCCGCCGGGCCGGCCCGGGTAGGGCGTGCGCGTGCGAGGCGTCCGGCTGACCGGGGCCACGGTGGTCGTCACCGGTGGCTCGAGCGGCATCGGCCTGGCCACGGCCCGTGCCTTCGCGGAGCGGGGCGCGCACCTCGTCCTCGCCGCGCGTGGCCGGCCGCGGCTGGAGGAGGCCGCGGCGGGCTGCCGCGCGCTCGGCGCCGAGGTGCTCGCCGTCCCCACCGACGTCACCGACGCCGCGGCGGTGGAGCGGCTGGCCGACGCCGCGGTCGAGCGGTTCGGCCGGATCGACGTCTGGGTGAACGACGCCGGCACCAGCCTGTGGGGCCCGTTCGAGGAGATCCCGGTCGAGGCCTCGGTGCGGCTGGTCGAGGTCGACCTGCTCGGCGCCCTGCACGGCTGCGCCGCCGCCGTCCCCCGCATGCTGCGGCAGGACGGGCCGGCGGTGATCGTCAACGTGGTCTCGATCGGCGGCCGGATCGCCAGCCCCTGGACGGCGGTCTACAGCGGCGCGAAGTTCGGGCTGGCCGGCCTCACCGACGCGCTGCGGGCGGAGCTGGCGGTGCGCTCGCGGATCGCCGTCTGCGGCGTCTACCCGGCCTTCGTCGACACCCCGACACCGCTGACGTCGGGCAACTGGACCGGCCGCGAGCTGCGCCCGCTCCCCCCGGTGGTGGCTCCGGAGCAGGTGGCCCGGCGGATCGTCGGCCTCGCCGTCCGGCCGCGGCGAGCGGCGCGGGTCGGCGCCCTCAACCTGCTGTCGCTGCCCTACGCCCTCGCGCCGGGCGCGGTCGGCCGGCTGTCGGCGCTGCTGGGCCGGCGCCTGCTGCTGGGCACCGGGCGGCCGGCCCCGCCCGGCAGCGGTGGCCTGTTCGGGCCCGTGGCCGGCCCGGCACGGGCGCGGGGCGGTTGGGGACGGGGACGGACGGAGGAGCGGTGAGCGGGGAGCTGGTCGCGGACGTGGTGGTGGAGCGGCTGAGGGCGTGGGCCGTGCCCCGGGTCTTCGGCTACTCCGGCGACGGCATCAACGGCGTCATGGGCGCGCTGCGCCGCGCGGGCGAGCCGGAGTTCGTGCAGGCCCGGCACGAGGAGGCGGCCGCGTTCATGGCCGTCGGGCACGCCAAGTACACCGGCGGGGTCGGCGTCTGCCTGTCGACCCAGGGCCCGGGGGCGGTGCACCTGCTCACCGGGCTCTACGACGCCAAGCTCGACGGCGTCCCGGTCGTGGCCGTCATGGGCCAGCAGCAGCGGACCGTGCTCGGCAGCGAGTACCAGCAGGAGATCGACCTGCTGGCCCTGGTGAAGGACGTCGCCGCGCAGTTCGCGCAGGTGGCCGCCACCCCGGAGCAGGTGCCGCTGGTGCTCGACCGCGCCTTCCGCACCGCCCTCGCGACCCGCTCCCCCACCGTCGTCGTCCTGCCGCACGACGTCCAGCAGATGCCGGCGCCGGAGCCCGGGCAGCAGCACGGCGTCGTCGTCACCGCACCGGCCCGGCCCCGCGGCCGCGTCGTCCCGCACGACGACGACCTGCGGGCGGCCGCGGACGTGCTGAACGCCGGCCGCCGGGTGGCGCTGCTGGTCGGGCAGGGTGCCCGGTCCGCCCGTGCGGAGGTGGTCGCCGTCGCCGAGCGCCTCGGCGCCGGGATCGCCACCAGCCTGCTGGGCAAGCCGTACGTCGACGAGTCGCTGCCGTACGCGGCCGGGGTGATGGGCCACCTGGGCACGTCGGCCAGCGGCGCCGTGCTGGGCGGCTGCGACACGCTGCTCGTCGTCGGCAGCAACGACCCGTGGACGGAGTTCTACCCGGCGCCGGGGCAGGCCCGCGCGGTGCAGGTCGACGTCGACGGCCGGCACCTGGGCAACCGCTACCCGGTCGAGGTGCCGCTGCTCGGCGACGCCGCCGAGACGCTGCGCGCGCTGCTCCCGCTGCTCGCCGAGCGCGACGACCGCTCCTGGCGCGGCGAGGTCGAGGCCGCCGTGCGGGCCTGGCGGGAGCTCGCCGCCGAGCGGGCCGCCACCCCGGCCGACCCGGTCAACCCGGAGCGCGCCGTGGCCGAGCTCTCCCCGCGGCTGCCGGCCGACGCGCAGGTCGCCGTCGACGTCGGCTCGGTGACCTACTGGTACGCGCGGCAGCTGCGCCTGCCCGACGGCGTGCCCGCCCACCTGTCCAGCACGCTGGCGTCGATGGGCTGCTCGGTGCCCTACGGGCTGGCCGCCAAGCTGGCCGAGCCCGGCCGACCCGTCGTGGCGCTCAGCGGCGACGGCGCCATGCAGATGCTCGGCAACGCCGAGCTGGTCACCGTCGCCGCGCGCTGGCGGTCCTGGGCCGACCCCCGGTTCGTCGTCTGCGTGCTGCACAACCGCGACCTCGCCGAGGTCACCTGGGAGCAGCGCGAGATGGAGGGCGACCCGCGCTTCGACGAGAGCCAGTCGCTGCCCGACTTCCCCTACGCCGGGTACGCCGAGCTGCTCGGGCTCACCGGGATCCGGGTGACCGACCCCGCGGAGCTCGGGTCGGCCTGGGACCGGGCGCTGGCCGCCGACCGGCCCGTCGTCCTGGAGGTCGTGACCGACGCCGACGTCCCGCTGCTGCCGCCGTTCCCCGCCGGCGAGGCGAAGCTGGACTCGTTCCGCGCGGGGCTGGACCAGGAGGGGCCGGCCGGCGAGGGGGCGCGCCGCCTGCTCGACACCTACGCCGAGCAGGAGGGGCGGGTCAGTCGTCCACGGTGACCGGCGCTGCCTGCTCCTGCTCCCAGCGAGCCGTGATCGGCCGCGCCAGGGCCAGGATGAGGCAGGTCATGACGACCAGTCCGACGGCGGACCCCACGGCCCACAGCATGACGTGTCCACCTCTCAGCGCCGGTCGCTCCTGTTCCGGTTCCCCCGCGTCCCCGGCGCCCGTCCACCTTCTCCCGCGTGTCGACATGGCGACAAGGCGACCCGCCGGGCGTCGATCACGCCCAGGTCTCGGCAGGCCGCGCCGCTGCGCGTCGCGATCTTGCCGTCGCTCACCGTGCCCGCGGTGAAACCGAGCGCCTTCTAGAACTTTTCTCTAGAAAATTGCTCGGTCAGCGGCTACGGTCCCCGCATGGCCGAGCCGCAGCGCCCCGTCGCCGTCGTCACCGGCGGTGCCGCCGGGCTGGGGTTCGCCGTGGCGGAGCGGCTCGGTCGCGAGGGGCTGCGCGTCGTCCTCCTCGCCCGTGACCCCGGCAGGGGGACGGCGGCCCGCGACCGGCTGCGCGCGACTGGGGTCGACGCCCGGCTGGTCGTCGGCGACCTCGCCGACACCGCCGGCACGCGCAAGGCCGCGGCGGCGCTGCTCGACGCCTGCCCGCGGCTCGACGTGCTGGTGCACAACGCCGGCATCTGGCCGAGCCGGCGGGTGCTCAACGCCGACGGCGTCGAGGCGGCGTTCGCCGTCAACCACCTTGCCCCCTTCCTGCTCAACGCGCTGCTCGAGCGGCGGCTGGCCGAGTCGCGGGCGCGCGTGGTGCAGGTCAGCGCCGGCATCCACGTCAAGGGCCGCGCCGAGCCCGGCGTCACCGCCGTCGGCGCGTCGTTCTCGGGGCTGCGCACCTACGCCGACACCAAGCTGGCCAACCTGCTGGTGACGCCGCTGTGGGCGCAGCGGTGGGCGGGGTCCGGCGCCACCGTCAACGCCGTGCACCCCGGCGTCCTGCGCACCGGCCTCGGCGACCGCCGCGGCCCGCTCGGGCTGCTCCTGCGGCTGGCCAAGCGGAGCTGGGAGCCCGCCGAGGTGGGCGCGGCCCGGGTGGCGCGGCTGGCCACCGCGCCGGAGTTCGCCGGCACGACCGGCCGGTACGTGGAGGAGGAGACGGACAAGGAGCCCGCTCCCCCGGCCGGCGACCCCGCGCTGGCCGCCGCCCTGTGGGCCGAGGCCGACCGGCTGACCGGTGCGGGCCTGTGACCGCGCGGGGCCGGGAGACCAGCGCACGGCTGCTCGACGCCGCCCTGGCCGTGCACGAGGAGCAGGGGCACGACGGCATGACCGTGCACGCCGTCCTCGCCCGCAGCGGGGTGAGCCTGGGCAGCCTCTACCACCACTTCGGCAGCGCGAGCGGCCTGGCCGCGGCGCTCTACGAACGGTGCCTCGGCGAGCTGCTCGACGCCGTCCTGGCCGAGCTGCGCCGCGCCCGCACGGCCCGCACCGGCGTCCGGGCCGTGGTGACCGCCTACCTGCGGTTCACCCGCGAGCACCCCGACGTCGCCCGGTACGTGCACGCGTCGTCCTACGCCTCGTTCCTGCCCGAGCACGCCCCCCGGATCGCCGCGTCCCAGGCGGCCCGGCTCGCGGAGCTGCACGGCTGGTTCGCCCGGCAGGTGGCCGCCGGGCGGATCGTCGACGTGCCACCGGACGTCCTCGAGGTCGTGGTGGTCGGTCCGGCGGCCGAGCGCGCCCGGCGCTGGCTGGCCGGCGGTGGCGGGGGCGACCTCGGCGCGGCCGCGGCGGCGCTGGCGGACCTGGTCTGGCGGGCGGTCCGCACCGACGGGTGAGGCTCAGCGCGGGTGCCGCTCCTCGACCACGCGGGAGAACTGGGCCAGCATCGGCCGGCCGCGCAGCAGCACGAGCACGTCGGAGAGCGGGCTGTGCAGCCAGGCCGCCGGGCCGCGCAGCGGGTGCTCGTCGAGCTCGACGACGGTGTCCTCGCCCCACTCGTCGAGGTCGATCACGATGCGCGCCGAGCCGAGGAGCCCGGCGTCCGCCTCCAGCCCGAGCCGGCGCCCCTCCTCCAGCCGGCGCACCGTGGTGCGGCCCTCCAGCGTCACCGGGCCGACGCCGACGGTGTAGTGCAGCGCGGTGCCCATCGCCGGCCAGCCGGCGTCGACGTCGCGGATCTCCTTCGTGCCGAGGACCCAGTCGGCGTAGGCGTGCCCGTCGGCGAGGACGTCCCACACCTGCTCGGGCCGGCGCGGGACCAGGACGTTGACGACCGCCATGCGGCGCATCCTGCCCGGGCCGGCGGCCGCTCACTCCTCGGGGAAGGAGTGGTGCTCGTGGGCGACCACCCAGCGGCCGGCCTCCTTGCGCAGCCCGAGGGTCAGCCGCAGCCGCCGTCCCGGGTGCTCCGCGAAGTCCTCGGCCGTGCCGCAGCGCAGCAGCGCGGCGGCGTACGCGACGTCGGCGCCGGCGGTCACCTGCAACTCGACGACCTCGAACGACGCGCCGGAGCGCTGCCACTCGAAGAACGGCGGCCACGTCTCCCGGTAGGCGGCGATCCCGCGCACGCCGTCGTCGGGCGGGGGCACGTCGAACATCAGGATGTCGTCGGCGTGGTCGGCCAGGACGTCGTCCAGCCGGCCCTCGTGCACCGCCGCCGCCCACCGCGCCACCAGGTCGCGGATCCGCGTCTCGTCATCGGTCACGCAGTGGGGAGGACGGCGGCGCACCGGAGTCATCGGCGGAGGGTCCGACCCGGCGCGCCCGAGACCGCTGCCCACCGCGGCGGGGATGGGCTACCGGTCCGGTCCCTGGGACGCTGGGCGCGTGACGCCGCAGACCGGGATCTTCGCCCTGGGCACACCCGAGCACTGCTACCTGGAGCTGGACCTGCTGCCGAGGGTGGCGCCGGAGGAGCTGGTGCGGGCGGTCGCCGCGCTGTCGGGACCGCTGTCGACCACCGGCGGGGTGAACCTGGTGGTCGCCTTCCGGCCGGAGCTGTGGGCCACCGTCGCGCCCGGCGAGGCGCCCGCCGACGCGGCCGGGTTCGACGAGCCGATCCGCGGGCCCGGGGGGTTCGCCATGCCGGCCACGCAGCACGACGCCTGGGTGTGGGTGGCCGGCGGCGACCGCTCCGCCGTCTTCGACAACACCCGGCTGGTCCTCGACCAGCTCCGCGACGTCGCCGACGTCGCCCGCGAGGTGACCGGCTGGCTCTACCACCACGACCGCGACCTCACCGGGTTCATCGACGGCACGGAGAACCCGTCGCTGCTGGAGGCGCCGGGCGTCGTCGCGGTGCCCGAGGGGCCGGGCGCCGGCTCGTCGGTCGTGCTGTTCCAGGTGTGGCGGCACGACACCCGGGCCTGGGAGTCGCTCGGCGTCGGCGGCCAGGAGCGGGCGATGGGCCGCACGAAGGCCGACAGCATCGAGCTCGACGAGGACGACATGCCGCCCAGCGCGCACGTCGCGCGGACCACGGTCGAGCGGGACGGCGTCGAGTACCCGATCTTCCGCCGCAACGTCGCCTACGGCGGGGTGACCGACCACGGGACGGCGTTCGTCGGGTTCGCCCGCGACCGCTGGCGGATGCACGAGATGCTGCGCCGCATGGCCGGCGCCGACGACCGCATCCGCGACGGCCTCACCCACTGGCTCGTCCCGCTCAGCGGCTCCTACTACACGGTCCCCTCGGTGGAGTCCCTCGCCCGCTTCGCCCCGGTGGACGACGACTGAGGCGGTGACTTCGGCGTTCTCGGGCCCTTCCAGCGCCGGGAAGCCCCGGGAACGCAGAAGTCGCCGAGGCGGAGGACGTCCGAGCCGCCGCCCCCGCGACGGGACCTGCCGCTACGGTCGCCTCCGTGCGTGGTGGGGAGGGCAGGACGACCGGCACGGGCCGGTCCCTCCGGGGCAACCCCGGGGTCGTGCATGCAGGCTAGGACTCGCGTCACCCGCCGGGCGGCGCGCTCCGCGCACGCCACGGCGCCTCCCTCACGGGACGGCTGGCCTCCCCACCACGCACCCGCGCCGCGGTGAGCGCCGCCCGGCGGGCACGGGGCACCGCGGACGGCGTCGCGACGGCGCTGCTGGCCGGGCCGTGGCGACGCCCGCTGATGGTCCGCCGGGTCGCCGTCGCCCTCGGGTCCGCCCGCGCGCCCCGCTGGGTCGGCAGGCTCGTCGACGAGGTGCTCGACGCCTACCGCGACGCCCCCGCCGACCGCCCCCGCGAGCTCGCCGCGTTCGTCGGCACCACCCGCGGCTGGGCCACGGGCACGCAGGTGGCGCTCCCGCCGGTGCGCCGGTGGCAGCCGCGTCCCACCGCCGTCGTCCGCCGTCCCTTCGCCGTCGCGGACCTCCCCGACCTCGCCGCCCTGGCCCGGCTGCTCGACCTCGACCAGGGCGAGCTGGCCTGGTTCGCCGACGTCCGCGGGCTGGAGCGCACCGTCGCCGAGCCGCTGCGGCACTACCGGTGGCGGGCCGTGCCGCGCGCCTCCGGCACCCGGCTGCTCAGCGCCCCCAAGCCCCGGCTCAGGGAGATCCAGCGCCGCCTGCTGCGCCACGTGCTCGCGCCGATCCCCGTGCACGACGCCGCGCACGGCTGCGTGACCGGCCGCTCGGTGCGCACCGCGCTCGCCCCGCACGCCGGCGCCGCCGTCCTGCTGCACCTGGACCTCGAGTCCTTCTTCGCCGGCATCCCCGCCGCCCGGATCTGGGGCCTGCTGCAGGGCACCGCCGGGCTGACCGAGCCGGTCGCGCACGCCGTCACCGGCCTGGTGACCACCGTCGTCCCGGCGCAGGTCTGGCGGGCCGTCCCGGCGCCGGCCGGTGCCGAGGACCGCGACCGGCACCGCCGGCTCGGCCGGCGGCTCGCGGGAGCGCACCTGCCCCAGGGCGCCCCGACCTCCCCCGCGCTGGCCAACCTGGCCTGCTTCCGCCTCGACCGCCGGCTGGCCGGGCTCGCCGCCGCCTCCGGCGCGACCTACACCCGCTACGTCGACGACCTGCTCGTCAGCGGGGGTCCGGGCACCGGCCGGCTCGCCGAGCGGGTCCGCGCGATCGTCGCCGACGAGGGCTTCCGGCTGCACCCGGGGAAGGTCCGGGTGATGCGGTCGGCCGACCGGCAGCACGCCCTCGGCGCCGTCGTCAACGCCCACCCGGCGCTGCCCCGCCGCGAGCGCGACGCGCTGCGGGCCCTGCTGCACAACTGCGCCGTCCACGGCTGGCGCTCGCAGACCCGTGGCCGCGACGCGGCGACCTTCCGCGACCACGTGCTCGGCCGGGTCGCGTGGGCGGCGTCGCTGGACCCCGCCTTCGGTGCCCGGCTGCACGCCCTCGCGGCCCGCATCGACTGGGCCCGGCCGGACTGACGCCCGGCGGCCGCGTGGCTAGCGCGAGTTCTGCTGCCGGCGGGCGATGAGCACGAGCACGCCCATGACGACGACGAGGGGCACCCACGCCGGCAGGCCGAACGGTCCCAGGAGGAGCTGGGCGACGTACAGCACGAGCTGGAAGCCGACCCAGAAGCCCACGAGGAGCACCAGCCAGAACAGCCAGGGCCGCTCCGTCTGCAACCGGCGCAGGTAGTCCATCGCCCCTCCTCGGGTCACCCGGGGTCCATCGTCCCACCCGCGGGCGCCGCACCGGCGCACCGTCACGCGGCCGCCGGCAGCTCCTGCTCCCGCGGGACCGCCCCGGTGCGGCGGGCCGCCGCCCCGCTCCCCCAGCGGGCGACCGGGCGGGCCAGGACGGCGGTGACGGCGGCCAGCGCGGCGACGCCGAGCAACGCGGTCCGCAGCCCGGCGGCGTCGGCCAGCGCGCCGACGAAGACCGGCCCCAGCACGAATCCCAGGTACGACGTCGTCGAGACGGCGGAGGTGGCCCGGCCGCGCACCTCGTCGCGCACGTCGGCCAGCGCCGTGCGCATCAGCGTCGGGAACAGCACCGCGGTGCCGGCCGCGGCCAGCGCCAGGCCGGCGAGCGCCACGACCGCCGTCGACGAGCGGGCCAGCAGGAACGACCCGACGGCGGCCGCGAGCGCGCCGCCGGTGAGCAGCGCACCCGCCGGCACCCGCGCGGAGGCCCCGGCCGCGAACCGGGCGGCGGCGGCGACCCCCGCGAAGACCGCCGGGGCGGCCGCGGTCAGCCCCCCGCCCACGGCCAGCTCGTCGGCGAGGAAGACCGCGCCCCAGGACTGGTGGGCGTTCTCCACCGCGAACGCCAGCGCCCCGACGAGCCCGACGGCCACCAGCGGCAGCACCCACGACGGGACCCGCGCGCGAGGGGCGTCCCCGTCGGGCACGGCCACGCCGGTGGCCAGCCGCACCGGCCACAGCGACACCGCGGCCGCCACGGTGGCGAGGACGACCAGCCCGAAGGCGACGGCCACGGGCAGCCCCAGCGCCTGGACGCCCCCGGTGCCCAGCGCGCCGGCGACGACCGCCGTCGAGAACACCCCGTGCGCCCGGGTGAGCACCGGCCGGCCCGCCCGGCGCTCGGCCGCCCCCGCCACAGCGTTGATGCCGACGTCGCCCGAGCCCGACATCGCGCCCAGCAGGAGCAGCAGCACGGCCAGCGACGCGAAGTTCGCGGCGGCCGTGGCCACCGCGACCCCGGCGACCGCCATCAGCACCAGCGTGAGCGCCACCACCCGGCCGCCGAAGCGGTCCACGGCGCGGCCGGTGAGCAGCATCGCCGGGAGCGCGCCGAGCCCGATGAACAGCAGCGCCGTGCCGAGCTGCCCCTGGGTGACGCCGGCGGCGTCCCGCACCGCGGGCAGGGCGGCACCCCACACCCCCCACAGCGCGCCGTAGGAGGCGAAGGCGAGGTAGGCCGTCCGCGAGGAGGCGGCCGTCGCCCGGGCAGGGTGCAGGGGTGGGGTGCTCATGGATCTTAACGTTACACACACCCGGCTAGGCTGTCACCATGACGCGGAGACCGACCATGCCCGACGTCGCCCGCGCCGCCGGCGTCTCGGCGATGACGGTCAGCTACACCTACAACCGCCCCGACCGGGTCGCGCCCGCCACCAGGGAGAAGGTCCTGGAGGCGGCCGCCCGGCTCGGCTACCCGGGGCCCGACGCGGCCGCGCGCAACCTCCGCCGGGGCCGCACCGGCAACCTCGGCGTCGTCCTGGGCGAGCACCTCACCTACGCCTTCGCCGACCCCCAGGCCACGGCGTTCCTCGCCGGCATCGCCGAGGTGTGCACCGAGCACGGCCTCGGCCTCACCCTGATCCCGATCTCGGGCGAGGCCTCCGACGTCGACCGCGTGCGCGAGGCCGCGGTCGACGGCTTCGTGGTCTGGACGACGGTCGACGACGACCCGGTGCTGGCCGCGGTGACCGCGTCCGCCCGCCCCGCCGTGGTGCACGGCGGGCCCGCGGTGGACGGGCTGCACCTGGTCACGATCGACAACCGGGCTGCCGCCGCGGCCGTCGCCGCGGTGGGTCTGCGCGGCTCGACCCGGCCCGGCGTGCTCTCCTTCCCTCTCGACCGCCGTCGCGAGCCCGGCCTGCGGTACGGCCCGGACCCCGCGTCGGCGCCCTTCCCGGTGACGCGCGACCGGCTGGCCGGTTACCGCGACGCCGTCGCGGCCGCCGGGCTCGACTGGGCCGACGTCCCGGTCGTCGTCCTCGCCCGCAACGACCCCGCCGAGGCCGAGCGGGCGATCGGCCGCTTCCCCGCCGGCACGGACACCGTGCTGGCCATGGGCGACGAGGTCGCCCTCGCGGCGCTGCGCGCCACGACGCGGTCGGTGCCCGACGAGCTCGCCGTCACCGGGTGGGACGACGCCGCCGGCGCCGAGGCGGCGGGCCTGACCACCGTGCGGCAGTCGCTGCAGGACCAGGGCCGGCGCTGCGCCCGGCTGGTCGTCGGCGACCCGCCGGGGCCGGAGCCGACGTGGCAGGTCGTCGAGCGGCGCAGCACCCGTCGTCCCGGAGCGGATAGGTCGCGGCCGGCCGGGTAGGTGCTCCAGCGCGGTGCAGAACCGGAACGGAAGGAGCCGCGCGATGGACATGGGAGGCCTCGCCGACAAGGCGAAGAACGCCCTGAACAGCGAGCAGGGCGAGCAGCGCAGCGACCAGGCGCTGGACAAGGCCGAGCAGTTCGCCGACGACAGGACCGGCGGCAAGTTCGACGGCCAGACGGACAAGGCCGGCGACCTCGCCGACCAGCGGATCGGGCAGGACCAGGCCCGCTCCTGAGCGGCGGGCGGGCGGCCCGCCGCTCAGCGGCGGGCCGTCAGCCGGTCGACGTCGAGGCGCTCGCGCGCGACGTAGTACAGGGTGGCGCCCGCCGGCAGCGGCGTCTCCCACGGCGGGCTCACCACGAGCTCGCCCTCCGTGCGCTGGGCCAGCACGGTGGCGCCGTAGGTGCGGCCGAGGAACGTCTGGGCGTCGCCGAAGGTGGTGTGCGGGAAGCCGGCGGGCACCGTGAACGAGTACGTGTTGCCGTGCCCGCCGCTGCTCATCAGGTCGTTGTAGACCTGGGTCAGCCCCGGGTCGGCGGCCTCTTCCGACAGCAGGAACGGCATGTGCCACTGCACGACCTGCACCGCCTGGTTGACGTAGCGCAGGTTGTCCCGGCGGCCGAGGTCCCGCAGCGCGACGACCAGGTGGACCCGCGGGTTGGCGTGGTCGACGGCCACCGCCACGGCGAGCGCCTCGTTGTCGTCGCGGACGTCGACGATCGCCGTCCGCGCCCGGTCCACGCAGGCCCGGGTCATCACGTCCTCGTGGGTGAGGTCGCCGCGGACGAAGTGCACGGCCGGCTGGTCGGGCACCGGGTTCTCCGCGACGTCGTCCCAGGCGCACAGCGCGACCTGGGAGCCGCGCTCGGCGGTGAGCTCGGCGATGATCCGCTCGGTCCGCCCGGGGGTGTAGCCCAGCAGGACGACGTGGTCCCGGAGGTCCAGCGCGACCACTCCTCTCAGGCGCCGGCCCCGCAGCGACTGCAGCGCGGTGGCCAGCTGGGTGAACAGCAGGGTGAGCGTGACGATCCCGCCGACGATCACGTACGTCCCGACGACCCGCCCGGCGGTCGAGACGGGGAACTGGTCGCCGTAGCCGACGGTCGCCGAGGTGACCACGAAGTACCACCAGTAGGTCCCCGGCGCGGTGAGGGTGCTGCCGGCCGGCTCGACCAGCCACATCAGCAGCCAGCTGGTCAGGAAGACCAGCAGCGCCACCCCCAGCGGCAGCCGCCAGCCGCGCAGCCGGAGCCGCACGAAGCGCGACAGGCGGTACAGCAGGAACGGCATCGGCTCTCCTACCAGGGCGGACGTCGCGGGCAACCTACCGCCGGCCCGCTCAGTGGCCGCGGAAGGCCTCCTCCAGCCACCACGAGGGCCGGTCGCGGGTCACCTTGGCGTCGACGAGCAGGGGGCGCGAGCGCGGCCCGGCCACCCAGTCGGCCACCGGCGCCAGGTCGGCGACGCTGCGGACGGTGAGCGCCTCGAAGCCGTGGCCGCGCGCGATCGCGGCGAGGTCGGTCTCGGGGAAGCGCACGGTGTCGAGCGCGGCGCCAGCCGGCCCGAAGTGGTGCACCTCCGCGCCGTACGCCGCGTCGTCGTAGACCACCACCACCATGGGCAGCCCCAGCCGGACGACGGTCTCCAGCTCCGAGGCCCCCATCAGCGCCCCGCCGTCGCCGAGCGCGGCCACCGGCAGCCGGTCGGGCCGCGCCAGCGCCGCGCCGATCGCCGTCGACAGGCCCAGCCCCACCGACTGGAAGGCCTGGGTGAAGCAGAACCCGAACTCGTCGGGCACGTCGAGGAACATGCTCGGGTAGCCCATGAAGTTGCCCGAGTCGACGGCGACGACCCGCTCGGCCGGCAGCAGGTCGTCCAGCGCGATCGTCAGCGCCCGCGGGTCGACCAACCCCCCGCCGCTGGTGTCCTCGAACGCCTCGTCCCGCCAGCGGATCCGCCGCGCGATCGACTCCCGCACCTCCGGCGTCCGGTAGCCCTCGACCGGCTCCCCCACCGCGGCGGCCACCGCGACCGCCACCTGGCGCACGTCGCCGACGACGCCGAACGAGATCCGGCGCTGGGCACCGAGCGCGGCGGGGTCGAGGTCGACCTGGACGACGACGGCGTCGTCGGCGATCAGCCGGCCGTGCCGCATCGTCCACATGTTCAGCGCGCACCCCCACCCCACCACCAGGTCGGCGCCGCTGATCAGCTCCGCGGCCAGCGGCGAGGCGAACCCGCCGGAGACGTCGAGCGACCACGGGTTGCCGGCGAAGAGCCCCTTGGCCACCGCCGACGTCGCCAGCAGCGCCCCGCAGCGCTCGGCCAGCTCCTCCAGCGCCCGCCTGACGCCCGCCCCGCGGGCGCCCCGGCCGGCCACGAACACCGGCCGCCGCGCCCGCGCCAGCGCCGCCGCCAGCCGGTCGACGTCGTCGGCCCCCACCGTGCCGATGGCCGGCGCCGCGGGCAGCCGCGGCGGCGGCAGGTCGGGCGCCGGCCGGTCCTGCACGTCCAGCGGCAGGTTGAGCAGCACGGTCCGCCGCTCGTGGACGGCGGTGGCGACCGCGACCGCCGCCTGCGCCGGGGCGGCGCCGGGCGCGGTGACCCGCATCGGCAGCGCGCCCACCGCCGCGGCCAGGGCGGACTGGTCGACGGCGAAGTTCGACCGCGGGGAGGTGGCCTCGGCCGCGAGCACGACCAGCGGCGTGCGGCTCTTGGCGGCCTCGGTGATGCCGGTCAGCGCGTTGGTGAGCCCGCAGCCCTGGTGCACGCTCAGCGCCGCGACGCCGCCGGACAGCCGGGCGAAGGCGTCGGCCATCGTCGCCGCGCCGCCCTCGTGCCGGGCGGCGACGAACCGCGCGCCGGCCGCCACCATCGCGTTGGTGACGGCGAAGTTGCCCGAGCCGACGACGCCGAAGACCTGCCCCACGCCGCACCGGACCAGCGCGGCGCCGACGGCCTCCGCCACGTTCATCCGGGCGCCGCCGTCAGCGCTCGACCAGGGCCAGCACGCGCGCCGGCGACCCCGACCCCGCGACGATGGGCAGCGGCGCGGCGATCAGCAGCGCACCGGTGGGCGGCAGCGACGCCAGGTTCTGCAGCTGGGTGAGCCCGTACTTGCCGCTGCCCATCAGCGCCGCGTGGCACGGGAACGGCGGGTCGAACGAGTGCGCGGCCCCGGCGTCGGTGCCCACCGTCTCCACGCCCAGGCCGAGGATCGGCGCCTCCTCCCCCAGCCACCGGGCGCAGTCCGGCGAGATGCCGGGCGTGTGCGGGCCGGTGTCGTCGGAGTTGAGGAAGTCGGCCTGCGACGCCGACCGGGCGTCCCAGCCGGTGCGGTACAGCAGCCAGCCGCCCTCCGGCAGCGGCCCGTGCTCGGCCTCCCACGCCCGGACGTGCTCCACCTCGAGCAGGAAGTCGGGGTCCTCGGCCGCCTGCCGCGAGAAGTCGAGGACGACGGCCGGGCCGACCAGCCGGGCAGGGGGCACCGAGGCGACGTCGTCGCCGTCCTTGCCGCTCACCCAGTGGTTCGGGGCGTCGAAGTGCGTGCCCGTGTGCTCGCCGGTGCGGAAGTTGTTCCAGTACCAGGCCGGCCCGCGGTCGTCGTAGCGGCTGAGCTCCTCGAGCTCGAAGCGCGCGGTCTGGGCGAACTCGGGGGGCAGCTGGATGATCGGTGTCTCGGCCGACAGCGGGGCCGTGAGGTCGACGATCTCGACCCGGCCGTCGGTGAGGGCTCCGGCGAGGCTGGACAGCAGCGACATGCATGCCTCTTCTCGATGTTCGGTACGGACCGGTGCGCAGCATCGCGCATCGACCCGCCGCGCAGGAGAGGGGACGGCGCGGCGCCTGGCCCCGAGGCCCGCCCGCGGCCGACCTCCGCGCGCTCGCGGAGGAGGGCGCCCCGGCCTGAGGGAGGTTCGCTCCCCGGGCGGCGCTCGGGGGAAGATCCTCGCGCCGCAGCGACTTGGCACCGGCCGGGTCCACCCGTGCAGCGGGGCACGGTCGCGGCCCGCCGACCGCCGCCGTCGAAAGGGTGCCCCTTGAGCACAGAGCAGACCCTGCCGGCCCCCTCCCGCCCCGGACCGTCCCTGCGGATCAGCGTCCCCGTCCCCTACCGGTCGGCCAGCTTCGGCCGGTTCCTCGCCAACGAGGCCGGCAGCGCCGTCCTGCTCCTGGTCGCCGCGGTGGTCGCGCTGGTCTGGGCCAACCTGGGCGGGTCGTACGACCACTTCTGGGAGACCGAGGTGGCCGTCCGCATCGACGACTGGACGGCGTCGATGGACCTGCGGCACGTGGTCAACGACGCCGCGATGGCGCTGTTCTTCCTCGTCGTCGGCCTGGAGATCAGCCGCGAGGTGACCGTCGGCGAGCTGCGCGACCGGCGGCGGGTGGTCGTGCCCGCGCTCGGCGCGCTGGGCGGTCTGGCGCTGCCGGCGCTCATCTACCTGGCGTTCGCCCCCTCGGGCGAGGCCGCCATGGGCTGGGGCATCCCGATCTCCACCGACACCGCGTTCCTGATCGGCATCCTGGCGCTGTTCGGCCCGCGCTGCCCCGACCAGCTGCGGCTGTTCCTGCTCACGCTGGCGATCGTCGACGACATCGGCGCCATCGCCGTCATGGCGATCTTCTACACGACCGACGTCTCCGTGCCCGCCCTGGTCGTGTCCGCCGTGCTGACGGCGGCGCTGCTGGCGATGCGCTGGGCCGGGGTCTGGCGGCTGGCCCCCTACCTCGTCGTGGGGCTGGCGCTGTGGTGCGCGGTCTTCGCCTCCGGCGTGCACGCCACGCTGGCCGGCGTCCTCGTCGGCCTGATCGTCCCCGCGGCGCCCGTGGAGGACGCCCAGTGGGAGCGGCTGAAGTACTACGGCAGGGCGCTCAAGGAGCGCGCCGACCCGGCCCGCGCCCGGCTCGCCTCGGCCGCCGTCCGCGCGACCGTGCCGGCCAACGACCGGCTGCAGAACGAGCTGCACCCGGTCAGCGCCTACCTCGTCGTCCCGGTGTTCGGCCTGGCCAACGCCGGCGTGGTGCTCGACGGCGAGACGCTCTCGGCGGCGCTGACCTCCGGGGTGTCCATCGGCATCGTGGTGGCGCTGCTGCTGGGCAACGCGCTCGGCATCTCGCTGGCCGCCGGCATGGCGCTGCGCTTCGGCTGGGGCGACCTGCCCGGGCGGGTGCGCTACGGCCACCTCATCGGCGGCGCGGTGCTGGCCGGGATCGGGTTCACCATCTCGCTGTTCATCACCGACCTCGCCTTCACCGACGAGCTGCTGCGGCAGGAGGCCAAGATCGGCGTCCTGGCCGGCTCGCTGCTCTCCGCCGTCGTGGGCTCGCTGCTGCTGCGCTACCTGGGCGAGCGGCTGCCGCTGTGCACGGTCGAGGACGACGAGGAGCCGCCCGAGCTGCCGGTCGGCCCGTGGCGCGACCCGACGCTCGCCGGCACCTGAGCCCCCCGGGGCTTTCGGTACAGGAAGCCCCCGCGCCCCCGGGGCTTTCGGTACAGGAAGCCCCCACGACCCCCGGGGCCTTCGGTACCGAAAGCCCGCGGGGGCGCCCTCAGCCGAGGCCGAGGGCGGTGCGCAGCTCCGCCAGCTTGGCGCGGCCGGTGTAGCGCTGCCCGTCGACGAACAGGGTCGGGGTGCCGCGCACGCCGTTCGCCACCCCCGACCGGTAGTCGGCCTCGACCGCCGGGCGGAACGCCTGCGCCGGCTCGCCCACGACGCCGGCCGCGCCGACCTGCGCGGCGTAGCCGGCGAGGTCGGCGTCGGTGAGCCGGTCCTGGTGGGCGAAGAGCAGGTCGTGCATCGCCCAGAACCGGTCGCCGGAGGCCTCGGCCGCCAGCGCCGCGGTCAGCGCGAACGGGTGCACGGTGAACAGCGGGAAGTGCCGGAACACCAGCGCCACCCGGCCGTCGGAGCCGTCGACCAGCTTCTTGAGCTGCGGCGCGGCGTCGCGGCAGTACGGGCACTCGAAGTCGCCGTACTCGACCACCCGCATCGGCGCCGCCGGGTCGCCGTAGAGGTGCCGGTCGGGGTCGTAGCCGCCGGTCACCCGACCTCCTCCACGCCCGCCGAGTGCCGCCGGGCGAGCTCCCGGTAGATCGCCGGGTTGCCCTCGACCCAGGCCCGCGCGCCCGCCGACAGCGGGCCGCGCACCCGGGCGGGGGCGCCGAGCGCCATCACCCCGTCCGGGATCTCGGCGCCCGGCGGCACCAGGCTGTGCGCCGCGATCAGCGCGCGGGCGCCGATCCGGGCGCCGTCCTGCACCGTGGCCCCGTTGCCGATCAGCGCCTCGGCGCCGACGACCGCGCCGTGGACGACGCACACGTGCCCGATCGTGGCCCCCGGCCCGATCTCCGTCGCGGGGTCCTCGCCGCCGTGCAGCACCGAGCCGTCCTGCACGTTGGCCCCCTCCCGGACGATGATGCGGCCGAAGTCGGCGCGCAGCACCGCGCCGTACCAGACCGAGGCACCGGCCTCGACGACGACGTCGCCGACGAGCGTCGCCGTCGGCGCCACCCAGGCGTCGGGGTGGACCTGGGGCTTGCGGCCCTCGAAGGAGAACAGCGGCATGGCCGGCAGCCTATGGCCGCGGCTCAGCCCAGCCAGGCCACCGCCTCGTCGGCGATCGCGCCGGGCACCTCGTGGCCCCCGGTGAACTCGCGGTAGGTGACGTCGTAGCCGTCGTCGCGCAGCGCCCGGACGATCCGCCGGCCGGCCCGGTCGACCGGCAGCACGTCGTCGCCCTCCCCGTGCGAGACGAACACCGGCGGCCGACCCCGCCGAGGCGCGTCGGGCAGGAACCCCGGCGAGAAGGCGACCACCCGGCGGAACACGGTGCCGTTGGCCAGGCCGAGGCCGAGCGCGTAGGAGCCGCCGTCGGAGAAGCCGGCCACGGCCAGGCGGGCGCCGTCCACGGGGACGAGCCGGAACGCCTCCTCCAGCGCGGCGTCGACGAACGCGGCGTCCGGGCCGAAGCGGCTCCTGACGGCGTCCCAGGTGCGGCCCTCCGACGCCGGGGCGAGCAGCACGATCCCCCGCTCGTCGGCCCCGCCCGCGAGCAGCCCGATCCCGGAGGCGGCGTCGCCCCCGGCCCCGTGGAGGGTGAGCACCAGCGGGACCGGCGCGCCCGCCGGCAGCCCCGGCGGCACGTGCAGCAGCGCGTCGCGGTCCTGGCGCAGCCCCAGCGGTCGGGTGCCCGGCTCGGCCGGCGGGCCGGCCGGGGCAGGGCCCGTCGGCGGCCGGGCCCCCAGGAGCGCGGCGGAGACCTCCCGCCCCGGCAGCCGCCCTCCGCAGCCGGCGAGGACGCCGGCGGCCAGCAGTCCGGCGCCGGCCCCGAGGAAGTCCCGCCGCGTCGGCACGGGGGATCCCTACCCGGCGGAGGCCGTCAGGCCGCCCCGTGCAGCGCGCGCCAGAACGCCGCCCGCACGCCACCGGCCCCCCAGGCGTTGGGCTCGATGACCGAGCAGAACCACAGCTCGCGCGACCCCGGCCGCGGGTCGGGCCGGGCCGGGTCCCCGGCCCGCAGGCCGTGTCCGGCGAACTCCTCGGCGATCTCGGCGACGGCGGCGCCGTGGGCGGCCGCCACCCCGCGCAGCGCCTCGTTCAGCTCGCCGATCACCGCCACGCCGTCCGGCCACGGCGGCAGGCCCAGCCGCGCGGTGTCCCCCGTGCCGTCGCTGGGGTCGTAGACGGTGCCGAGGAGCACGCGCCCGCCCGGGGCCAGCCGGGCGGTGACGGTGCCGAGCACCCGGTCGACGTCCGCGCGGACCCGGCGCACCACCGCCCGCGCGGCGCGGGTGTCGCCGTAGGCGGCGAGCAGGTCGTTGCCGCCCACGGTCAGCGTCACCAGGTCCGGCCGCTCCCCCAGCGCGCCCAGCCGCGGCAGCTGGCGCTCGAGGACCGTGGCCGTGGTCGCGCCGTCGGTCGCGAGCAGGTCGAAGCTCGCCGCGGGGTCGGCCGAGACCAGGTCGCGACCCCGCCAGTCCGGGAAGTCGTCGTCGCGGTTGCGGTGCAGCAGGGCGGCCCCGCCGCGGCCGGGGCCACCGGCGTAGTCGTCGATCGAGATGGAGTCGCCCAGGGCGACGTAGGCGCGCACCCCGTCACAGCCGCCGGACGTCGGCCTCGACGGCCTCGAAGGCCTTGCGGGCCGCGATGAGCACCGGGTCCCAGACCGGGGAGAACGGCGGGGCGTAGGAGAGGTCGAGGGCGAGGACCTCGTCGACGGTCATCTCGTTCCAGATGGCGATCGCCAGGGCGTCGATCCGCTTCGCCGCGGCCCGCTTGCCGACGATCTGCGCGCCCAGCAGCCGCCCGCTGCGCCGCTCGGCGATCATCTTCAGCCGGATCGGTGACGCCCCCGGGAAGTAGCCGGCCTTGGTCGTGGAGTCGACCACGGCGGTGACGAAGGAGTAGCCGGCGGCCTCCGCCTCGGCCGACGACAGCCCGGTGCGCGCGGCCTCGGTGTCGCAGATCTTGGTGATCGCGGTGCCGATGACGCCGGGGAAGGTCGCGTACCCGCCGCCGATGTTGATGCCGGCCACCCGGCCCTGCTTGTTGGCGTGCGTGCCCAGCGCGACGACGACGCGCTGACCGGAGAGCCGGTGCCGCGACTCCACGCAGTCGCCGGCCGCCCACACGCCCTCGACCTGGGTGCGCATCCGGGCGTCGACGGCGATGCCGCCGGAGGTGCCGAGCGGGATGCCCGCCTCGCGCGCCAGGCGCACGTCCGGTCGGACCCCGAGGCCCAGGACGACGAGGTCGGCGGGCAGCTCCCGGCCGCCGGCGGTCACCACCGCCCGCGCGCGCCCGTCCGGGCCGGTCTCGACGGCGGCGGCCCCGTCGGAGAGCACCAGCTCGATGCCGTTGCGCCGGACCGCGTCGGCGAGGAACTCCCCGACATCGGGGTCGAAGGTGCCCACGGGGGTCGGCGACAGGTCGACGACGGTGACCTCCAGCCCGCGGACCCGGCACGCCTCGGCGATCTCCAGCCCGATGTAGCCGCCGCCGACCACGACGACGCGGCGCACCCCGCCGCCGTCGAGCGCGGCGCGCAGGGCCACGCCGTCGTCCAGGGTCTGCACGCCGTGCACGCCGGGGGCGTCGATGCCGGGGATCGGCGGCCGCATGGGCACGCTGCCGGTGGCGTGCACCAGGTCGTCGAACGGCTCGGTGCCCTCGGCGCCGCCGTCGAGCTCCCGCCAGCGCACGACCCGGCGGTCGAGGTCGATGCCGACCACCTCGGTGCGCATCCGCACGTCGATGCCCGCCGCCCGGTGCTGCTCCGGCGTCCGGGCGACCAGCGCGGCCTCGCTCTCCACCGCGCCGCTGATCCAGTACGGGATGCCGCACGCGGAGTAGGACGTCGCGCGGCCGCGCTCGAACATCACCACGTCGAGGTCGGGCCGCCGCTTCCTGGCCTGCGACGCCGCGCTGCCGCCCGCGGCGTCCCCTCCGATCACCACCAGCCGCCGGGTCACGCCGCGGACGCTAGGTCACGCTCCCGGCGCCCGCCCGGCGAACATGCGGAGGCGCTTCCGGAAAGGGGGTTCCGGCGGGCCCGCGCCCCGGCGAGGATGGGCACGTGGGGAAACCTGTGCTGCTCAGCGTCGACGACGACCCCGGCGTCTCGCGGGCGGTGGCCCGGGACCTGCGCCGGCACTACGGCGAGGAGTTCCGGGTGCTGCGCGCCGCCTCGGCCGCCGAGGGCCTGGAGACGCTGCGCGAGCTCAAGCTGCGCGGCGACGCGGTGGCGGTACTGCTGGCCGACTACCGGATGCCGCAGATAAACGGCATCGAGTTCCTCGAGAAGGCGATGGACGTCTTCCCCCGGGCCCGCCGCGCGCTGCTCACCGCCTACGCCGACACCGACGCGGCGATCCAGGCGATCAACGTCGTCGACGTCGACCACTACCTGCTCAAGCCGTGGGAACCGGTCGAGGAGAAGCTCTACCCGGTCGTGGACGCGATGATCCAGGCCTGGAGGGAGAGCAAGGACGCCGCGGTCGAGGACGTGCGGATCGTCGGGCACCGCTGGTCGGCGCCGTCGTTCAAGGCGCGCGACTTCCTGGCCCGCAACGCCGTCCCCTACCGCTGGTACAGCGTCGAGGAGGCCGAGGGCCAGCGGCTGCTCGAGGCCGCCGGGGCCACCCCCGCCGACGTCCCGGTGGTGCTGACACCCGCCGGCGCGGTGCTGCGCTCCCCCACCCCGGCCGAGCTCGGTGCGGCCGTCGGCCTGGACGTCGACCCGCGCACCGACTTCTACGACGTGGTGGTCGTCGGCGGCGGTCCGGCCGGCCTGGGCGCCGCGGTGTACGCGGCCAGCGAGGGCCTGCGCACCGTGCTGGTCGAGAAGCGGGCCACCGGCGGCCAGGCCGGGCAGAGCAGCCGGATCGAGAACTACCTGGGCTTCCCCGACGGCGTCTCCGGCGCCCAGCTGGCCGACCGCGCCCGCCGGCAGGCGACCAAGTTCGGCGCCGAGCTGGTCACCGCCCGCGACGTCGTCGCCCTGGAGGTCACCGGCTCCTCGCGGACCGTGCGCTTCGACGACGGCAGCAGCATCGCCGCGCACGCCGTCGTCCTCGCCACCGGCGTGTTCTGGCGGACCCTGGGCGCGCCCGGGTGCGCCGAGCTCACCGGCCGGGGCGTCTTCTACGGCTCGGCCATGACCGAGGCCGCCAACTGCAAGGACCAGGACGTCTTCATCGTCGGCGGCGCCAACTCCGCCGGGCAGGCGGCGGTCTTCTTCTCCCGGCAGGCCCGGTGCGTCTACCTGCTGGTGCGCGGGCCGTCGCTGGAGGCCTCGATGTCGCACTACCTCATCGAGCAGATCGCGGCGGTCCCGAACATCGTCGTCCGCACCTGCACCACGGTGGCCGCGGCGCACGGCGACGAGCACCTCGAGCAGCTGACCCTGCGGCACCTCGACGGCACCGAGGAGACGCGGCCGGCCAACCACCTGTTCGTCTTCATCGGCGCGGCCCCGCACACCGACTGGCTCGACGGCGTCGTCACCCGCGACGCCCACGGCTTCATCCCCACCGGCCCGGCGCTGCTCGCCGACGGCGGCCGGCCCGCCGGCTGGCCGCTCGACCGCGACCCCTACTTCCTCGAGAGCAGCCTGCCCGGCGTGTTCGTCGCCGGGGACGTGCGGGCCGAGTCGGTGAAGCGGGTCGCGTCGGCGGTCGGCGAGGGCGCGATGGCGGTCACGCTGGTGCACCGGTACCTGGAGGAGCGGTGAGCACGCACCTGACGCCCGAGGAGCTGCGCGGCCTGTTCCTGTTCGCCGACCTCGACGACGAGCAGCTGGCCTGGGTGGCCCGGGTCGGGGACGTCGTCGAGTACCCGGCCGGGGCGGTGGTGAGCGCCGAGGGTGAGCCGGCCGAGTGCTTCTACGTGCTGCTCGACGGCACGATGAGCATGTCGCGGCGGGTGGGCGCCGACGAGGTGGAGACCATCCGCACCGACAGCCCGGGCGTCTACTCCGGGGCCGTCCAGTTCTACTTCGGCGACCAGATCGACCAGCGCTACCCGGCGACCGTGCGCGCCGTCACCGGCTGCCGCTTCCTCGCGCTGCCGGCCGTCGAGTTCGGCACGGTCTTCCGCGGCTGGTTCCCCATGGCGACCCACCTGCTGCAGGGCCTGTTCGTGGGCACGCGCAACTCCAACGAGCTGGTCGGCCAGCGCGAGCGGCTGCTGGCGCTGGGCAAGCTGACCGCCGGGCTGACGCACGAGCTGAACAACCCCGCCGCCGCGGCCGCCCGGGCCACCGCCGCGCTGCGCGACCGGTTCGCCGGCATGCGGCACAAGCTGGCGATGCTCGCCTCGGGGAAGGTCGACGGCCGGGTGCTGCGGGCGCTGACCGACCTGCAGGAGACCTTCGTCGCGAACCTGGAGCAGGCCGACGAGCTCTCGGCGCTCGAGCGCGCCGACCGCGAGGACCTGCTGGGCGAGTGGCTCGAGGACCGGGAGGTCACCGGGCCCTGGGAGCTGGCCGCGGTCTTCGTGCCCGCCGGCCTGGGCCCGGCGGACCTGGAGAAGGTCGCCGACGCCGTCGACCCCGGCTTTCTCGAGCCCGCGCTGCGCTGGCTGGCCTACACCGTCGAGACCGAGATGCTGCTGGGCGAGATCCGGGAGAGCACCAGCCGGATCTCCGGCCTGGTGAACGCCGCCAAGCAGTACTCCAACCTCGACCGCACGCCGCACCAGGACACCGACCTGCACGCCGGGCTCGATGCCACGCTGGTCATGCTCAGCGCCAAGCTCGGCGCCGGCGTCACCGTCGTCAAGGACTACGACCGCTCGTTGCCGCTGGTCCCGGGCTACCCGGCGGAGCTGAACCAGGTGTGGACCAACCTGGTCGTCAACGCCCTCGACGCCATGGCCGGCAGCGGCACGCTCACCCTGCGCACGGGCCGGGACGGCGACTGCGCGTTCGTCGAGGTCGGCGACACCGGCCACGGCATCCCCGACGAGCTGCAGCGACGGGTGTTCGAGCCGTTCTTCACCACCAAGGCGGTCGGCGAGGGCACCGGGCTGGGCCTGGACATGTCCTACCGCATCGTGGTCAACCGGCACGGCGGTGACCTGCGGGTGACCTCCCGGCCCGGCGACACCCGGTTCCGGGTGCTGCTGCCGCTGACCGAGCGGGTCAGTGCAGCCGCTGCCGCCAGTCCGCCGGGACCCGGCCCCGGGGACCGGGAGCCGGCTGGCTGACCGGGTGCGCGGCCGGCGGCGCCAGCTCCGGCCCCTGCAGGTACTGCTCGCGCGTGTAGTCCCAGAACCACGTCTCCCCCGGCTCGTAGCTGCGCACGACCGGGTGGCCGGCGGCGCCGGCGTGGGCCCGGGCGTGCTGCGCCGGCGAGGAGTCGCAGCAGCCGACGTGGCCGCACTGCGCGCAACGGCGCAGGTGGAACCACCAGCCGCCGGACTCCTCGCACTCGACGCAGCCGGGGCCGGAGGGTGGGACGGTCGGGTCGATGCCGGGGGTCGTCGCGGTCACCAGGTCAGTGCATCAGTCGAAGAGCTGGTCGAGGAAGGACTTCTTGCGCTTCGGGTGGCCGTGGCCGTACGGCCGGCCGTACTGGTCGTAGCCGTAGCCCGACGAGCCGTGCGACTTGTGCTTGGTCGCGTTGAGCACCTCGTTGACGACGGCGCCCAGCCCGCCGGCGGCCCCGGCGTGCCCGGCCGCGTGCCCGGACGGGTGCTCCGACGAGGAGTGCGACGAGGAGTGCGCGGACGACGGGTCCTTGCCGTGCCAGGCGTTCTCGGCGTCGATCAGCCGCTCGAGCTCACCGCGGTCGAGGAAGATCCCGCGGCAGTCGGCGCACTGGTCGACGTGGACGCCGTTGCGCTCGTAGGTGCGCATCGGGCCGTGGCACTTCGGACAGGTGAGATCCATGCCGCCTGAACGCCCGGGCTCCCCGCTCGGGTTCCGGGCCGTCGGGCGCCCCGGGCCGGGAACCGCGCGTAGCGGCCCCGGCCGGTGGCCTCGCGTGCGCAGCGAGATCGGCGATCTCGTGGCCTTCCAGGGCTGGAAGGCCACGAGAGCGCAGAAGTCGAAGCCGATCGAGCGGTCGCACCCGGGGCCGCGGGCTTTCGCGCGTGCGTCCCGATGCCCCGCGGCCGGCCGGCGGCCGGCGACCGTGACGCGTCCTGGACGGCCTGCGCTGGTGCGCGGCCGGGGAGCGGCCGTCGCGCGGACACGCACGGGTGCGCATCCCACGTCGTGGTCACCGCATCGCTGCGCACGAGGGCGCTGGCACCGACCGGTGCACGCGCCGGTCAGTCGCCGCGGCCGAGGTCGTCGTCGACGGCGGTCTCGCCGGAGGTGCGCCCGCCGCCGGCGTGGCGGACGTCGCGCTCCTGCTCCTCGGTGCCCTCGGCGCGGTCGGGCGTCGGCTCGGGCTCGGTCACGTCGTCTCCTCCCCTCGCACGCCTGCGGTGCAGCAGGGCCGGCACCACCTCGGCGCCGGCGGTCCCGGCCGCCGCCCAGCCGAGGACGACGGCCCAGGACAGCGGGTCCAGCGGCGTGCAGCCGAAGAACCGGGACAGGCCCGGCGTCTGCACGACGACGCCGAGGACGGCCAGCGACCCGGCCGCCGTGGCCAGCACCAGCGGGCTGCGCCGGCCCATCCACGCCGTCTGCCCCAGCTGGGTGGCGATGAGGGCGGCCAGGCCCATGGTGCCGGCCCGCCCGCGCAGCCCGGTGAGCCGGCCGACCGCCCAGGCACCGGTCGCGCCGGCGGTGGTGGCGGCGCCGCGCACCAGCACGATCCGGCGCAGCTCCGCGGTGAAGTCGCGGTGCGGCCCGGCGCGCAGCACCGCCGCCAGCGGGTGCCCGGCCAGCGGCCCCTCGCCGTCGTCCTCGGCCGCCGTGCGCGGCGAGGCGACCGCCACCGCCAGCGCGGGGAACATGTCGGTGAGCAGGTTGACCAGCAGCAGCTGCCGGGTGTTCAGCGGCGCCCGGCCCCCGAATGCGGTGCCGAGCACCGTGAACGACACCTCGCCGGCGTTGCCCCCGACCAGCACCGAGACCGCGTCGCGCACGCGCGACCACATGGCCCGGCCCTCGGCGATCGCGTCGACCAGCCGGGTGAGGTCGAGGTCGGTGAGCACCAGGTCGGCGGCGGTGCGCGCGGCCGGGGACTCGGCGCCGGAGACGCCCACCCCGACGTCGGCCAGCCGGATCGCCGCCGCGTCGTTCACCCCGTCGCCGGTCATGGCCAGGGTCGCCCCGGTGCGGCGCAGCGCGCTCACGAGCAGCACCTTCTGCTCCGGGGACAGGCGGGCGAAGACGGCGGCCTCCTGCACCATCCGCGTCCGCTCGGCCTCCGACGCGCGGGCCAGCCGGCCGCCGGTCACCACCCGGTCGGCGTCGGGGATGCCGGCCTGCGCGGCGATCGCGCTCGCCGTCTCCGGGTGGTCGCCGGTGGCCACCAGCACCCGCACCCCGGCGGCCTGCAGCTGCTCGATGGCCGCGACCGAGGAGTCGCGCAGGGTGTCGGCGAGCGCGACCAGCCCGCGCAGCGTGAGCCCGTCGACCGCCTCCTGCAGGTCCTCGGGCTCGCCGTCGAGCTCCCGGTCGGCGACCGCGAGCACCCGCAGCCCCTCGGCCGCCAGGCCCTGCACCCGGTCGCGGACCTCGTCGGCCGCGCCGCAGCGGCGCAGCACCACCTCGGGCGCGCCCTTCACCACCAGCCGGCCGTCGCGCAGCGCCGCGGAGAACCCGCGCCCCGCGGCGAACGGCAGGCTCGCGGTGGGCTCGTCGGACGGCAGGACGCCGCGGTCGCGGGCGGCCTCGAGCACGGCGCGGTCGGTCTCGTGCGCGGCGTCGTCGCCGTTGCCCATGCCGGCGGCGGCCAACCGCAGCAGGCCCTCCTCGTCGAGCCCGTCGCACGGCACCAGCCGCGTGACGGCGAGCCGGTTCTCGGTGAGCGTGCCGGTCTTGTCGAAGCAGACCGTGTCCACCCGGCCCAGCGCCTCCAGCACCCGGGCGCTGCGTACCACGGCGCCGCGCCGCGACAGCCGCTGGGCGGCGGCCTGCTGCGCCACGGTCGCGACCAGCGGCAGCCCCTCCGGGACGGCGGCCACGGCGACGGCGACCCCGTCGCGGACGGCGGCCCGCAGCGGCCGGCGCCACAGCACCCCGAGCGCGGTGACCGCGGCCCCACCGGCCAGGGTCAGCGGCAGCACCTTGCGGGTCAGCTCGCCGAGCCGGGCCTGCACGCCCGCGGGCGGAGCGGCCGCGCCGGCCGCGCGCGAGGCCCGGCCCGCCTGGGTGGCCTGGCCGACGGCCACCACCACCGCCCGGCCGGAGCCGGCGACGACGGTCGTGCCGTCGAAGAGCATGCAGGTGCGGTCGCCCACCTCGGCGCCCGGCGTCGCGGGGACCGACTTGGCGACGGCGAGCGACTCGCCGGTCAGGTTGGACTCGTCGACCTCGAGGTCGGCGGCCTCCAGCAGGCGGGCGTCGGCGGCCAGGACGTCGCCGGCCTCGACCCGCAGCACGTCGCCCACCCGCACCGCGCTGCCGGGCACCTCCTCGGTGCCGCCGTCGGTCTCCCGGCGCACGCAGACGTCCTGCTCCAGCAGCAGCGACTCCAGCGTGCTCTCCGCGCGCAGCCGCTGCAGCCCGCTGACCAGCGCGTTGGCCACGGTCACGCTGCCGACCAGGACGGCGTCGGTGGCCTCGCCGAGCAGCGCCGTGGCCGCGGCGCCGGTGCCCAGCACGGGCGTGAGCGGGTCGCTGAGCTCGGCGGCGACCGTGCGGGCGTAGCGCAGCGGGGTGCGCAGCGCCGGCCGCGCGGCCAGCCGGCGCAGCGGCTGCGGCACGGTCGAGCGGTGCTCCTCCCGCCGGTCCGGCAGGTCGGCGAGGCGGCGCCGCACGTCGTCGGGGTCGAGCGCGTGCCACGGCGTGTGCACGCCGGCCGGGGGCGGCGGGCGGTGCGCCACCCGCGCCGCCGTCCAGGTGCCGGCGGCCATGGTGAGCGCGGTCGCCGACTTGCCCGGGGTGGTCGCCTTGCGCTGGCCGTAGGCCGCGCTGCCGACCGCGGCGAGCAGGGCGCCCAGCACGTTGCCGGTGAGCGCGCTCTCGACCGCGCGCCGGCTCACCGCGCGGGCATCCGCGGTGGCGGCGACCAGGTGGCAGGCGTCGACCAGGCCGGGGCCGGTCACCAGGTCTGCGCCCCAGGCCGGGGCCCGCCCCGGGCGCACCGGCGCGACGGCGACGTCGGCGGCGAGCAGCGCCGGCCCGTCGGCGGCCGAGACCAGCAGCACCCCGCGCCCGTCGGCCTGCGCCCGGCGCACCGTCTCCACCAGCGGCTCGTCGGCGTCGGCGACCTCGTCGGCCATGCCCGCGATCTCCCGGGTGCCGGCGTGCGCGCCGAGCACCAGCCGGGAGCCGGCCCGCCCGGCCGCGGTGAGCAGCGCCTCGGCGTGCGGGTCGAGCTCAGGGGCGACGGTCACCTCACCGATCCGCCGGCGGCCCTCCAGCAGCGAGCGGCGCTCGCCGCCGGGCAGGTCGGCGGCGCGCGGCGGGCCGAGCCGCAGCGCCCGCCCGTCCGCGATCGCGGCGTCGTCGGTCCCGAGCAGCCGGGTCGCGGCCGTCCAGACCGCCGCGTCGTCCCACCCATCGGCCTCGGCGGTCGCCTCCAGGACGACCGGCGGGCCGGTGCACAGGGCGTCGCCGTCGACGACGACGGTGTCGACGCGGTCGAGCCGGCGGTAGGCCGAGCCGTCCATCGGCAGCACGCCGCGGCGGCACATGAGCAGGTCCAGGGTCGCGGCGAACGACTCCCGGCCCTGGGTCGCGGCCTTCGGGGTGAGCGCCTTCATCAGGTCGGCCGACCGGCCGGGCCGCCGGGTGAGCGGCACCAGCGCCAGCGCGGCGACCAGCTCCGTGGGACCGAGCCGGGCCCGGTACCGCTCGATCGGCCCGGGCGGCAGCGGGCGGGGGCGCTGGCCCGGCGCGGGCACCTCGCCGTCGTCGGCCGGCTCGGGCCCGGGGCCGCACAGCTCGTGCTCGCGGCGCCGCCACACCTGCCGGCGGGCGCGCATCTCCAGCGCCTCCTGCACGGCGGCGGCCGCGTTCAGCGCCGGCACGGTCGGGCTCTGGGTCATGGCGTGCAGCAGCGCGCTGGTGCCGGTGAAGACGAGGTCGGTGCCGATGGGCCCGATGCGGTCGCTCAGCCGGGTCTTGATCCACTCCTGGCTGTCGAGCAGCGCCACGGCCAGCGTGGCGTGCCGGGTCAGCGCCGGCACGGGCAGCCGCTTGGCCGCCGTGGCCACGGCGAGGGCGGCGAGGTCGACCGCCGCGCTGACCCAGGCGGCCAGCACCGGCTCGAGGTCGGCCGGGTGGTCCTCGCGCAGCGGGTACAGCCGCGTCGCCCCGCGCGCCTGCTCGACCGCGGTGACCACCTCGACGACGTCGCCGACGCCCACCCGGCGCTCGTCGACGGCCACCAGCACCCGCCCGGCGACCTCGTTGACGGTGGCCCAGGAGACCCCGTCGAGCCGCTCGAGCGCCTGGCGCAGCGAGCGGCGGACCTGCGGCGCCTCCTCGGCCGCCGGCGCGCACAGCTCGACCTGCACGTGGCCGCGGTCGGCCCACACGCGGGGGGTGTGCCGGGCCGTGGGCGGCTCCACCATCGCCCTGGCCGCGTCGACGAGCGAGTGCACGTGCCCGTCGGGCATGGGGTCGGCTCCGGTGAGCACGGTGCCGACGGCGCGGGTGGCCGACTCGGCGACCGCGCGGGCGGTCTCGACCGAGCCGAACGTCAGGCGGGCGGCGGTGCGGACGCCGGCCCGCGCGGTGTCGCCGACCAGCCCGGCGGTGACGACGGCGGGAGCCAGCGCGAGCGCGGCGCCGCCCGAGGCCAGCCCGGCCGCCGCCCGCAGCATGCCGCGGGCGGGAGCGAGGCGGCCCAGCAGTGCCATCGGCGTCCCCCCGAACGATCGTGCGCCGACCGTACGCCCGATCGGGTTCCGCCACCGGGTGGGACGGCCTCTTTACCGGTCCCTGCGCACGCGGCAGGGTGCACCCGTCGGGGACAGCCACCGGGAGGCGCGATGCGGGTCGCCGTCCGCCTGCTCGGCGGGTTCGACGTCGTGGTCGACGGCCGCCCGGTGCCCGCCGAGGACTGGCGCCGCCGCTCCGCCGCCGCGCTGGTCAAGCTGCTCGCCCTCGCGCCGGGGCACCGGCTGCGCCGGGAGCAGGTGCTCGACGCGCTGTGGCCCGACCTGCTGGTGGACGAGGCCCTGCCGCGGCTGCACAAGGCCGCGCACTACGCCCGGGGGGCGCTCGGCGCGCGCGACTCCGTCGTCCTGGCCGACGACGCCGTCGCGCTCTTCCCCGCCGCGGAGGTCACCGTCGACGTCGAGGAGTTCGAGCGGGCCGCCGACGCCGGGGCGGCGCTCGGGCACTGGCGCGGGGAGCTGCTCCCCGACGACCCCTACGAGCCGTGGACCGGGGAGGCCCGGGCCCGGCTGCGGCTGCGGCACCTCGAGCTGCTGCGGGCGGCCGGGCGGTGGGGCGAGCTCGCCGCCGCCGACCCGCTCGACGAGGAGGCCGCGCTGCAGGTCGCGCGCGAGCACGTGGCCGCCGGCCGCCGGTCCGACGCGCTGCGCCGGCTGGAGCACCTCGACCGGACCCTGCGGCGGGAGCTCGGCACCGCGCCCGGCCCGGCCGCCGCGGCGTTGCGGGCGCAGGCCCTGCGGCTGCCCGCCGAGGGCGGACCGCGGCCGGCGCGGGGCACGCCGGTGCCGCTGCCCGCGACGCCGACGGTCGGGCGCGACGCCGACCGCGCCCGCGTGCTGCGCCTGCTCGAGTCCGCCCGGGTCGTCACGCTCGTCGGCCCGGGCGGCGTGGGCAAGACCCGGCTGGCCACCGAGGTGGCCCTGGAGCGCACCCGGGCGACCGGCGTCCCCGCCGCCTTCGTCGACCTCACCCGGGTGCGCGACCCGGGTGAGGTCGCCGACCTGGTCGCCGGGGCGCTGGGGCTGCACGTCGGGACGGCGGGCGATCCCGAGCGGGCGCTGGCCGAGGTGCTGCGCCGGCGGGAGCTGCTGGTCGTGCTGGACAACTTCGAGCACGTGACGCCCGCCGCTCCCCTGGTCGGCCGGCTGGCCGCGGCGGCGCCGGGCGTGCGCTTCCTGTGCACCAGCCGGGCGCGGCTGCAGATCGCCGGCGAGCGCCTGCACGACGTCGCCCCGCTCGCGGTGGCCGGGGACGCCGACGCCCCGGCCGTCGCCCTCTTCGAGCAGGCCGCGGCCGCCGTCGACCCCGGCTTCGACCTGGCCGCGCACCTGCCGGAGGTGGTGGCGATCTGCCGGCAGGTGGACGGGCTGCCGCTGGCCATCGAGCTCGCGGCCGGGCACGTGCGCACCCTCACCCCGGCGCTGCTGCGGGCCCGGCTGGGCGCCCGGCTCGGCTCGCCGGACGGGGCACCGCGGGACAGCCCGGCCCGCCAGCGCACCATCCCGGCGACGATCGACTGGAGCCTGCAGCTGCTCGGCCCGGCCGAGCGCGAGCTGTTCGCCGCGCTGGGCGTCTTCGCCGGTCCCGTCCCGGTGGAGGCCGTGGAGCAGGTCTGCGCCGGCGTCGCCCCCGACCCGCTCGTGTCGCTGGGCCGGCTGGTCGACCAGAGCCTGGTGCGGCGCGGCACCGGCCCCGACGGCGCGCCGCGCTTCCGGCTGCTCGAGCTGCTCCGCGAGCGCGCCCGGGAGCTGCTGCCGGGGCCGGCCGCCGCCGAGCTGCGCGCCCGCCGCGCCGCCTGGGTGGCCGACACCCTGGAGGAGCTCGACGCGCACCGGTGGACCGCGCCCGACGCGTGGCTGGACCGCATCGGCGAGCTGATGCCCGAGATCCGCGCCGCGCAGGCCGACACCACCGCGCGCGGCGACCTGCGCACCGCCGCCCGCATCGCCGGGCAGCTGGGCACGTACTGGCACCGGGAGGGGCGGCACGCCGAGGGCCGCCCCTGGGTCGGCGCCCTGCTCGCGGCCGCCGACCGGCTCGACGCGCCGCTGGTGGCCCGCCTGCAGGTCGCCTCGGGCTTCCTCTGGTGGACCGTCGACGTCCTGCGTGCCCGCACGCACCTGGCCGCGGCGGCCGAGCTGTTCCGCGGCCTCGGGCCGGACCGCTACCTCGCCTACGCGCTGGGCCTCACCGCCGTCACCTTCATCGGCGACGGCGCCGCGTACCCCGACGCCCTGCGGCAGGTGGACGAGAGCATCGCGCTGGCCCGGCGGGTCGGCGAGGGCGGGCTCACCGCCCAGGTCCTGTGCATCCGCGGCGAGCTGACCCGGGTGCACGGCGACGACGACGCGGCCCGGGCCGCCTACGAGGAGGCGCTGGAGCTGAGCACCGAGGTCGGCGACGGCATCCTGCAGAGCATGCTGCTGGGCAACCTCGGCTACCTGGCCGAGCACCGCGGGGACCCCGCGACGGCGCTCGCGCTGCACCGCCGGGCGGTGCACCTGTCCTGGTCCACCGGGCGGCGCCTGGTCGCGGCGTGGTTGCTGGGCGAGGCGGCCGGGCCGGAGGCCGCGCTGGGCCGGGTGGGCCGGGGCGCGGTGCTCGTCGGCGCCGCCGACGCGGCGCTGCGCGAGCTGGGCACCGACCGCGCCCCCGGCGACCGGCCCGAGCACCAGCGGGTGGTGCGGACGCTGCGCGCCGCCCTCGGCGACGCCGGCTTCGAGCGGGCGGCCGCGGAGGGGGCGCGGCTGTCGCTCGACGAGGCGGTGGAGCTGGCGCTGACCGAGCCGGCGGCTCAGCCGGCCTGAGCCGCGGCCGCCACCACCGGGTCGCGCCGCACGACCGCGGTCCCGTCCAGGACCACGAGGCCGTCCTGGTTCGCGATCGTCGTGGCCGGCGTGCAGACCGGCTCGTCCGCCCGCGCGCCGGTCACCTCGGCCGTCGCGGTGAGCACCTCGCCGGGCCGCACGGCCGCGCGGAAGCTCCGGTGCACGGCGAGGAGGACGCTGCCCGGGCCGGGCAGGTCCTCCGCCACGAGCGCGTCGAGCAGGCCGCTGGTCACCCCGCCCTGGACGACGATCCCGCCGAACCGCGACCGCGTCGCGAGCTCCGGGTCGTGGTGCACCGGGTCGCGGTCGCCGGCGAGCCCGGTGGACAGCTCGATGTCGCGGGCGGTGCGCCACCACTCGCGGTAGACCTCCTCGCCGACCCGCGCGATCAACCCGGCCGTCTGCGACCGGTGCGCCCGCAGCGCGGCCAGCTTGCGGTCCAGCAGCCGGCCGGAGAGGACGGCCACGTGCTCCGGGTCGGCCGCAGGCGCCGGCGGGCCGGTCATCCAGACGCCGGTCGCGGCGCACAGCGGGCCCCAGCGGTCCAGCCACCCCGCGGTGAGCGCCGCCCACCACAGGCGCGCGCCGGTGCCGGCGACCGCGCGCGTGGTCCACGCCGACACGGCGCGGTGGTCGGGGTGCCCGGTCAGGCCGTCGGGGCCGAAGGTGAGCACCAGGTCGGGGCGGACGTCGCCGACGACGGCCGCGACGGCGGCGGCCCCCGCCTCCTCGGGCACGTCGGCCAGGTGCCCGTCGCGCAGCGGCCGGCCGGCGCGCAGCCAGCGGTGCTCCGTCACGCCGACGGCGGCCAGGCTCGCGGCCAGCGGTGCTCCGTCACGCCGACGGCGGCCAGGCTCGCGGCCAGCTCCCGGGCGCGCACGACGTCGCCCGCCGGGTCGTCGAGCCCGCCCTCGCCGCGGGTGGCGGTGGCCACGACCACCCGGTCCCCGGTGGCCACGGCGGCGGCGAGGAGGCCGGCGGACAGGTAGGCCTCGTCGTCGGGGTGGGCCCAGACCCCCAGCACGGTGCGTGCCATGCCCCGACCGTGCGGCGCGCGCCTTCCGCCGGCCTTCCGCGGCGCCGCGACCGCCGCCCGACGGCGGAAGGCCGGGGGAAGGCCGGCTCCCTAGCGTCCGCGGCGTCCTGCACCGCCCTGACGAAGGAGCACCCGCCATGACCTCGACCGTGAGCCGGCCGGCCCGCAACGGCGTCGACGTCCCCACCCTGTTCGCCACGCTCGACGCCGTCCGCGGAGCGCCGCAGCTGGCCGACTTCCAGTTCCGCGCGACCAACACCTGGGTCCGCGGCACCCACAGCCGCAGCACGATCCAGGGCTTCCACGGCGCCGGCCAGGAGGACACCAGCCGCACCGAGCCCTTCACCTTCGACGCCGACCACCCGGCGGTGCTGGTGGGGACCAACCGGGGACCGACGCCGGTGGAGTTCCTGCTGCACGCCGTCGCCGCCTGCCTGACCGCCGGCCTGGCCAACATCGCCTCCGCCCGCGGCATCGACCTGACCCGGGTCGAGTCCTCCGTCGAGGGCGACATCGACCTGCTCGGCATCCTGGGCCTCGACGAGTCGGTCCGGAACGGCTACTCGCAGATCCGGGTGCACGTCACCGTCGAGGGCGACGCCTCGCCCGAGCAGCTGGCCGAGCTCGTCGAGCAGTCCCGCCGGCGCTCGGCGGTCTTCGACGTCCTGCGCAACGGCACCGACGTCCGCGTCGACGTCACCACCCCCTGAGATCCCGCGGGCGGCCCGCCCCCTGCCCCGGGCGGGCCGCCGCCACCCTCCTGGAGCCCCGTCATGACCTCCGTCCCCGTCGCCGTCCTCGGCGCCGGCCAGGCCGGCCTCGCGGTCAGCCGCCTGCTCACCGACGCCGGCGTCGACCACGTCGTCCTCGACCGCGGCCGGCCGGCCGAGCGCTGGCGCACCCGCCCGTGGGCGTCGCTGCGGCTGCTCACCCCCAACTGGATGAGCCGGCTGCCCGGCTGGTCCTACCGCGGCGACGACCCCTCCGGCTTCCTGCGGGCTCGGGAGGTCGTCTCCTACCTGGCCGGCTACGCCGCGTCCTTCGACGCGCCCGTGGTGAGCGGCGCCGAGCTCGAGTCGGTGCGCCCGGGCGCCGGCGGCTACGCCGTCGCCACCACCGCCGGTGCCTGGACCGCCCGCGCGGTCGTCGTCGCGACCGGCTGGTGCGACCGGCCCGCGGTGCCCTCCCTCGCGGCCGGCCTCGACGGCCGCGTCGCCCAGGAGACGGCGGCCACCTACGTCGACCCCGGTGCGCTGCCCGACGGCGGCGTCCTGGTGGTCGGGGCCTCCGCCTCCGGGGTGCAGCTGGCCGACGAGCTGGCCGCCGCGGGACGCCGCGTGCTCCTCGCCGTCGGCTCGCACACCCGCCTGCCGCGCACCCACCGCGGGATGGACGTCCTGTGGTGGCTGTCGTCGGCGGGGCTGCTCGACCGGCGGGTGCGGGTGCGGGTGCGCCCGGCCCCCGGCCCGGCGGAGTCGTCGCTGCAGCTGGCCGGCCGGCCCGACCGGCGCGACGTGGACCTGCCCTCGCTGCAGTCCCGCGGGGTGGAGCTGGCCGGCCGGCTGGTCGCCGCGGACGGCACCCGCGTCACGTTCGCCGACGACCTGGCGGCCACGACGGCCGCGGCCGACGAGCGGCTGGCCCGCCTGCTGCGGCGCGTCGACGCCTACGCGCACGCCGTCGGCCTCGACGACGAGGTCGACCCGGCGCCGTCCGGCCTCCCCACCGCCCGGGTGGACGCCGCCCCGCGGTCGCTCGACCTCGCCGCGGCCGGCATCGGCTCGGTGGTCTGGGCGACCGGCTACCGCCGCGCCTACCCCTGGCTGCACGTGCCGGTGCTCGACACCGCGGGCGAGATCCGCCACCTCGCCGGCGCGACGGCCGCACCCGGCCTGCACGTCGTCGGCACGCCCCGGCAGACCCGGCGCACCTCCACCTTCCTCGACGGCGTGCGGCACGACGCCGCGCTGGTCGTCGGCCGGGTCCTCGACGAGCTGGGCGCCGCCCGGCCGGCCCTGGAGCCGGCGGCATGAGCGCCCCCTGGGACGCCGTCGTCGTCGGCGCGCGGGTCGCCGGCGCGTCCACGGCCATGCTGCTGGCCCGCGCGGGGCTGCGGGTGCTCTGCGTCGACCGCGCCCGCGCCGGCAGCGACACCGTCTCGACCCACGCCCTGATGCGCGCGGGCGTGCTGCAGCTGGACCGCTGGGGCTTGCTCGACGCCGTCCGGGCGGCCGGCACCCCGCCGGTGCGCCGGGTCGTCTTCTCCTACGGCGACGAGCGGGTGACCGTCTCGCTGCGGCCGGGCCCGGGGTTCGACGCCCTGTACGCGCCGCGGCGGACGGTGCTCGACCCGCTGCTCGCCGACGCCGCCGCCCGCGCCGGGGCCACCGTCCGCCACGGCACGCCGGTCACCGGGCTGCTGCGCGGGTCCGACGGCCGGGTCACCGGTGTCGCGGTGCGGACGCGGGACGGCGGGGTCCGCGAGGAGCGGGCGCCGCTGGTCATCGGCGCCGACGGCCGCTCCTCCCTGGTGGCGGCGGGGGTGCGCGCGGCGACGCGGTACGCGGGCCGGGCCGCCACCGAGGTGCTCTACGGCTACTTCGCGGGGATGCCCGCGGAGGGCTACGAGTGGCTGTACCGGCCGGGGGCCAGCGCCGGGGCCATCCCGACCGACGACGGGCTCACCTGCGTCTTCGCCGGTGGCGCGCCCGCCACCGTGCAGCCGCTGGTGCGCGCCCGCGGGCCGCAGGAGGCGCTGCGCGCGCTGGCCGCGGCCGCCCCGCTCGGCCCGGTGCTGGCGGCCGCCCGGCCGGTCGGCGCCGTGCGGCACGTCCGCGGCACGCCCGCGCACCTGCGGGTGCCGTACGGCCCGGGCTGGGCGCTGGTCGGGGACGCCGGCTGCTGGAAGGACCCGCTGTCGACCCACGGCATGTCCGCGGCGCTGCGGGACGCCGAGCTGCTCGCCCGCGCGGTGCTGAGCGCGCCCCGGCCCGGGCGGGCGCAGCAGGAGGCGCTGGCCGGGTACGCCGCCGTCCGGGACGCCCTCACGCTGCCCGTGCTGCGCGTGGTCGAGCGCATCGCCGCCCACGACTGGGACCTCCGAGAGGTCCGCGGCCTGCTCCGGGCGATGGCCTCGGCGATGGCCGAGGAGGTGGAGCTGCTCGAGGGGCTCCACCCCGTCGCCGGAGCGGTCTAGGGTCCGCCGCCAGGGGTGGTCGCATGGGCGCCCGCGAGATCCGGGTGCAGCTCCTCGGCGGCTTCCGCACCGACGACGCCGAGGCCGCCCTGGCCGTGGTCGACCGGGCCGAGGCCACCCTGGGGCCGAACCGCGACGACCAGTGCTCCTTCCGCGCGATCATGCTGGCCGCGCCGGCCGCGCGGGCGCGTGCCGCCGGGGCGACCTCGAGGGCGCCCGCCGCTGGGCCGCGGTCGCCGAGGCGGGCGTCGCCCTCTGGGAGGGCACCGCCTGGGCGGCCGCGCTGGTCGAGGTGCACGCCGCCGTGGCGCGAGCCGAGGGCCGGGTCATCGAGGCCGACCGCCTCTACGCCTCCGCCGCGGCGCTGTTCGACACCGCCGGCCAGCCGTTCGACGCCGCCCGCTGCCGCGCCCCGCTCGCGCCGGTCCCCTAGCTAGGCCGACGACAGCCGGACGGCGCCGAGGGCGGCCAGCGCGCCCAGCTCGTCGGCGGCCATCCAGATCGCGCTGATCCGACCGTCGCGCAGCGACAGGAGGTCGATCGCCCGCAGCTCCAGATGCCGTCCGGTGGGGGCCAGCACGCCGGCGGCGGTGGCCAGCGGCCCCACCTGGCGGCCGCTGAGCCGGAAGGCCACGGCGACCTTGCCGTCGGCCTGGGCGACGTCCAGCACCGTGCGCTCGGGCTGGTCGAACACCGCCTGCAGCGCCCGCGCCCGCCGGACGAGGTCGCCCGCCGACAACGCCACCCCGTTCACCTGCACCGGGTCGGTGTAGACGGCGCGGAACGCGTCCTGCGCGGCGTCCTCGTCGTCCGGGAGCGGGTCGGTCCACAGGCGCAGCAGCCGGTCGACGTCGAAGGCCATGGGTCATCCTGCCCGTCCGCAGCAGGCTCCGACAGGGTGACCGCGCGGGTGGGAGGCGCGCCGCCAGAGCTGGCCGCCGGAGCGCGGCCACGACCGGCGCCACCGTCGTCCCGGGAGGGCGGCGCGCCGTCCCGGCGCCGGAGAGCTCCCGCTGCCGGGCCGGCTCGGGGCAGACTCCGGCCGTGCCCACCGAGCTCGAACGTCGTTCCCCGCCCTGCGTCCTCGTCATCTTCGGCGCGTCCGGGGACCTGACCGCCCGCAAGCTGCTCCCGGCGCTCGAGCGGCTGGCCGCCTACGGCGCCCTGCCGCCCGAGGTGGCGCTGGTCGGGGTGGCCCGCACGCCGATGACCGACGAGCAGTTCGCCGCGTACTGCCGCGAGAAGGTCGGCGCCACCGACAACCCGCGCTGGACCGGGCTGCTGGCCGGCGCGCGGTACGTGCACGGCGGCTACGACGACCCGGCCACCTTCGCCCGGCTCGCGGAGGTGCTCGGCGAGTGCGACCGCGCGGTCGGGACGGCGGGCAACCGGGTCCACTACTTCTCCACGCCGCCCCGGCTGTTCGGGCCGATCGCCCTCGGCCTCGGCAAGGCGGGGCTGTCGGTCCCCGACGGCGAGGCGTTCGTGCGGGCGGTCATCGAGAAGCCGTTCGGCTGGGACGAGGAGAGCGCCCGCGACCTCTACGCCGAGCTGTCCACCGCCTTCACCGAGGAGCAGATCTTCCGGATCGACCACTACCTGGCCAAGGAGACGGTGCAGAACCTGCTGGCGCTGCGCTTCGCCAACTCGATCTTCGAGCCGATCTGGAACCGCACCTGGGTGGACAACGTGCAGATCACCGTCGCCGAGACCCTGGGGGTCGGCGAGCGCGGCGGCTTCTACGAGACCACCGGCGCGATGCGCGACATCGTGCAGAACCACGTGCTGCAGGTGCTCTCGCTGTTCCTCATGGAGCCGCCGACGTCCTTCCACCCCGAGGCCATCCGCGACGAGAAGGTGAAGCTGCTGCGGGCGATCCGGCCGCTGGAGTCGGAGGCCGACATCGCGGCCCGCGCCGTGCGCGGCCAGTACACCCGCGGCGGCACCCGCGAGGAGCTCATGCCCGGCTACCGCGAGGAGCCGGGCGTCGACCCGCTGAGCTCGACCGAGACGTTCGTGGCGCTGCGGCTCGAGGTGGCCAACTGGCGGTGGAACGAGGTGCCGGTCTACGTGCGCACGGGCAAGCGGCTGCCGGCCCGGGTCACCGAGGTGGCGATGGAGTTCCACCGGCCGCCGCAGCTGCCGCTGTTCCCGGGCACGCAGGGCGACCTCGAGCCAGACGCCCTGATCGTGCGGGTGCAGCCCGACGAGGGGCTGTCGCTGCGCTTCGGGGCGAAGGTGCCCGGCCACGCCTTCCGGGTGCAGAAGGCCTCGATGGACTTCTCCTACGAGAGCTTCGAGCAGCAGTCGATCGACGCCTACGAGCGGGTCATCCTCGACGCGCTGATCGGCGACCCGACGCTGTTCATCCGCGCCGACGAGGTCAGCCGCTCGTGGAAGATCGTCGACCCGGTGCTGCAGTACTGGAGCGGCGACCCGCACCCGATCCCGCTCTACCAGGCCGCGACGTGGGGGCCGACCGAGGCGACGACGCTGATCAGCCGGGAGGGCCGCCGCTGGCGCTCCTTGTGACCGTCGCCCGCGTCAGCTGCGCGGCTGCGGGGTGACGTCGCGGGCGCTGTCGAGGGCGTGCCCGTCCTCGCAGGTGAGCGCGAGGTGCACGGGCGCGCCGCAGTCGCGGTGCCGCAGCTCCATCATCCCGGGCCCGTCGTCGAGCCAGCGGTCGCCCCACTCCATGAGCGCGACCAGCGTCGGGTAGAGGTCGATCCCCTTGCGGGTCAGGCGGTACTCGTGGCGCTGCCGCTCGCCCTCGGCCTGGTACGGCACGCGCTTGAGGATGCCCTGGTCGACCAGGGTGGCCAGCCGGTCGGTGAGGACGGCCCGGGGCGCGCCGAGGATGCGCTGGAAGTCGGCGAACCGGCGCACGCCGAGGAACGCCTCGCGCAGCACCAGCAGGCTCCACTTCTCGCCGACGACGGCCAGGGTCCCGGCGACCGAGCACCGGGAGCGGTCCAGCAGCAGCTCGCTCACGGCCCCAGCATAGAACCCCTGAGTTCACTTGACGAACCTCGAACGGAGGAGCAGAGTTCGTCCCACGAACTCAGGAGGTCCCGATGGACATCGCGGTGGCGACCCGGCCCGTGCGGCCCGACGACCTGCCGGCGTTCCTCCGCCTCTGGCCGCGGCTGTCGGCGGAGACCCGGTACCGGCGCTTCCACGCGCCGGTGCGCCGCTTCCCGATGGCGTTCGTCCGCCACCTCGTGCAGGTCGACCACGACGCCCGCGAGGCCGTGGTCGCCGTGGTCGGTGGCGAGGTGGTGGGCGTGGCCCGCTACGACCGCTCCCCCACCGACCCCTCGTCGGCGGAGTTCGCCGTCGTCGTGGAGGACGCGTGGCAGGGCGCGGGGCTGGGCCGGCAGCTGCTGCGCGACCTGACCGAGCTCGCCGCCCGCCGCGGCGTGCGCGAGCTGACCGCCACCGTGCAGGCCGACAACGACCGGATGCTGCGCCTGATCCGCCGGCTGCTCCCCGGCGCCGCCCTCGACGAGGACGACGGCGTCTACACGGTGCGCAGCCGCATCGACTCCCCCGCGCCGGCCGTCGCGGCCGGCTGACCACCCGAGAGGAACCCGCCATGTCCCGCCTGCACGACCGCCTGACCCGGGCCCGCGCCACCCGCCGCATGCTCCGCGACGAGCGCGCGCTGCGCCGGCTCATCGCCGACGCGCCCACGCTCGAGTCGGCGCACGAGATCACGTCCCTGCTCACCCGCCGCTGAGTTCGGCAGCGGGTCCCCCGTCGATCACGGCGCCGGGACCACGTCCCGGGCCCCCGCGGTGGTCACGGCGCCATGATCACGGGGACGTCCCCGCCGCGGACCGCGCGCCACGCGCCGGCGATCGCGGCCACCGACCGGTCGACGTCGTCCTCGGTCGTCGTCGCGTTGGAGACCGAGACGCGCATGAGCCGGGTGCCGCGCCAGGTGGTCGCCCCGGTCCAGCACTCCCCCGACCGCTGGACGGCGGCGACCACCGCGTCGGTGGCCGAACCGTCGGCCCCGAACCGGACGAGCACCTGGTTGAGGACGACGTCGTTCACGACCGTGACCCCGTCGAGCGACGAGAGCGCCTCGGCGAACCGGCGCGCGAGCGCGCAGCACCGCTCGACGACGCCGGCGACCCCGGTGCGCCCCAGCTCGCGCAGCGCCGCCCAGGTGGCGAAGCCGCGGGCCCGCCGCGAGGACTCCGGCACGAAGTCAGCAGGGTGCCGGACGGCGCCCTCGCCCTGGCCGGTGAGGTAGGGGGCGGTGAACCACATCGCCGCCCGGTGCGCGGCCGGGTCGGCGCAGAAGGCGTAGCCGCTGTCGTAGGGCACGTTGAGCCACTTGTGGCCGTCGGTGCCCCACGAGTCGGCGCCCTCGACGCCGGCGACGAGGTGCCGGGTCGCCGGGCTCGCCGCGGCCCACAGGCCGAAGGCGCCGTCCACGTGCACCCAGGCCCGGTGCCGGCGCGCCACCTCGACGGCGGCGGCGAGGTCGTCGCAGGCGCCGGTGCTCACGTTGCCCGCCTGCAGGGCCACCACCGTCGGCCCCGCGGGCAGCTCGGCGAGGGCACGCGCCAGCGCGGCGACGTCGATCCGCCCCTGGGCGTCGGCGGCCACGGGCACGACCGCGCGGGTGCCGAGCCCGAGCAACCGCAGCGACCGGTCGAGGGTGACGTGCCGCTCCACCGAGGCCACGACGCGCACCGGCGGGGCGCCGGCCAGGCCGTCGCGCTCGACGTCCCAGCCGGCGTCGGCCAGCACGCGGTGCCGCGCGGCGGCGAGCCCGACCGTGTTGGCGCCCTGCGCGCCGGTGACGAAGCCGACCGACACCGCGGGGGGCAGCCCGAGCAGCTCGGCGAGCCACGCCCCGGCGACCTCCTCGACCACCGCGGCCGCCGGCGAGCTCACCGCGTTGAACGCCGGCTGGTCCCAGGCGGCGGCGAGCATGTCGGCCGCGGTCGCGGCGGGCAGCGCGCCGCCGATCACGAAGCCGAAGAACCGCGGCCCCGCCGTCGCGACCAGTCCCGGCTCGACGGCCGCCACGAGCTCACCGACGACGTCGGCCGGGTCGCACGGCTCGTCGGCCAGCCGCCCCAGCGCCGACCGGACGACGGCGGCGGCCTCCTCCGGGGGCGCCACCCGGGTGTCGCCGAGGCCGGCCCGGTAGGCCGCGGCGTGCTCCGCCACAGCGGCGAACAGTGCGCGCAGGTCCGTCACCCCGCGCAGGCTGCCACGGCGGGGGCCGGCGCTCCAGGGGCTGGACGATGCACGTCGTCAACCGGTGGTTGACGACGCATCCGCGTCAACCTACGGTTGACGGCATGACCGACCCCACGCCGCTGTCCCAGTCCGTCCGCCTCGACGACCTGATCGCCACCATCACCCGGGCCCACCAGGACCCGCTCGAGCAGCTCACCGACGCCGTCCTGCTGGCCGACCACATCGGAGAGGTCGCCGACGCGCTCATCGGCCACTTCGTCGACCGCGCCCGCCGCACCGGCGCCTCGTGGACCGAGATCGGCGCGAGCATGGGCGTGACCAAGCAGGCCGCCCAGAAGCGGTTCGTGCAGCGCGCGGGCGACCGGACCGCGGCGCTCGACCCCAGCGCGGGCTTCGGGCGGTTCACCCCGCGCGCCCGCAACGTCGTCGTCACCGCGCAGGACGAGGCCAGGGCGCGCCACCACGACCGGATCACCGTCGGGCACCTGGTGCTCGGGCTGCTGGCCGAGCCCGAAGGTCTGGCGGCGAAGGCGATCGCCGCGCAGGGGCTCTCGGCCGAGCGGGTCCGCGAGGTGGCGGAGAGGACGCTCGGCCCGGCGGTGGCGGAGGTGCCGGAGATGGTGCCGTTCGACGACCACGCCAAGTCGGTGCTCGAGGGCACGTTCCGCGAGGCGCTGCGCCTGGGGCACAACTACATCGGCACGGAGCACGTCCTGCTGGCCCTGCTCGACGCCGAGGACGGCACCGGCGTGCTCGCCGGGCTGGGCATGGACCGCGGCCGCGCCGAGGCCGACGTCACGGCGGCCCTGGCGGCCATCGGGAAGGGCACCTCGCCGCAGGGGTAGCGGCGTGTGCCACCGTGTCGGGCCGTGACCGCCGTCATCTCCATCCAGTCGCACGTCGCCTACGGCCACGTGGGCAACTCCTCGGCCGTGTTCCCGCTGCAGCGCCTCGGTATCGAGGTGTGGCCGGTGCACACCGTCCAGTTCTCCAACCACACCGGCTACGGCGAGTGGCGCGGGCGGGTGTTCGACGGCCAGGCGGTCGAGGAGGTCGTCGAGGGCATCGCCGACCGCGGCGTGCTGGGCACCTGCGACGCCGTCCTCTCCGGCTACCTCGGCTCGGCCGACATCGGGCACGCCGTCGTCCAGACGGTGCAGAGGGTGCGCGCCGCCAACCCCGCCGCGGTCTACTGCTGCGACCCGGTGATCGGCGACGTCGGTCGCGGGGTGTTCGTGCGGCCGGGCATCGAGGAGCTGCTCCGGGAGGTGGCCGTGCCGGCCGCCGACCTGGTCACGCCCAACCACTTCGAGCTCGACCTGCTCTCGGGGACGACGACGCGCACGCTGGCCGAGGTCAAGGACGCCGTCGCCGCCGTGCAGGCGCTGGGGCCGCGCGTCGTGCTCACCACGTCGCTGGTCACCGACGACACGCCCGACGACGCCGTCGACCTGCTGGCGTCGGAGGGGGGCCGGCACTTCCGGGTCCGCACGCCGCGGCTCGGCGTCTCGGTCAACGGCGCCGGCGACGCGATCGCGGCGCTGTTCCTGGCCTCCTGGCTGGCCACCCGCTCGGCCCCGGACGCGCTGGGCCGCGCGGCGGCGTCGGTGTTCGGGCTGCTGGCCCGCACCGAGGCGGCCGGGTCGCGGGAGATCCTGCTCGTGGCCGCGCAGGACGAGTTCGTCGCGCCGTCGCGCACCTTCGACGTGCGGGAGGTCTAGCGCCGCGCGGCCGGGGTAGGGACCAGTCCGACGGGCCGCCGGTCGAACAAGCGCGCCGGGCGCCCCCCTCTCCGGAAGTGCCCATGTCCTCTCGAACTGACCACGTCGCCGACCTCGACCGGCGCATCGTCGCCGCCTACACCGAGCTCAACGTCGCCCGCGCGCGCTTCTACCTCGATCCCTGCGGCGAGGTGGTGACGGCGTGCGAGGCGGCCGAGGCCACGGTGAACGAACTGCTCGAGCAGCGCTTCGCGCTCACCACCCCCACACCGTCGACCCGCCTGCAGGCCGCCTGACCCCTCGCGGGGCCGCGACCCCCCGGCAGGGGCGTCGCGACCCCGCACGGGGTTCAGGGCCGGTCGTCGTCGCCGACGACGTGCACGGCGGCCTCCTCCGCGGACGCCCCGGCGCCGTCGATGCCCTCGTCCTCGGCCCACAGCTCGGACTCGGTGTCGCCGTAGCCGTCGTCGCCCGCGGACAGCCGGCCCGCGCGGTCGCCGCCCACCTCGTCGTCGCGCAGCTCGCCGTCGGTGCCGACGACGTCGCCGAGACCGTCGTCGAACCCGTCGTCCTCGGCCGCGCGGTCGGGCAGCTCGCGCGCGAGCCGGCCGTCGAGGCTCTCCCCCGCCTCCTCCTCCGCCTCGGTCATGCCGAAGTCGGTCGAGGCGACCGGGGTGTCGCGCGGCGAGTACCCGCGGTCGAGCACGTCGCCGTAGCCGTCGTCCTCCAGCACGTCCTCGGGCTCGAGCAGCCCGGAGGCCTCCTGCGCGTCGGTCTCGTCGTCGCCGCGGTAGCCGCCCATGCCCGTCCCTCCCCGGCCGCCCCGGGGCGGGACGGCGTCAGCCGATGCGCTCGGACAGGTGCACCGTCACCGTGTCCCCCGGCTCCTTGCCGATCGCGCGCCGCACATCGTTGCGCACCGGGAGCTTGTGCGTGCCGTCGCCCAGCGCCATGAAGGAGCTGGCGAACGGGTGCCCGTCGACGGTGCCGCGCACCTTGACCAGGCCGCGGGTGCCGAAGAACTCCGCCGAGCCGTCCATCTGCACGTAGGTCCAGCCGCCCCTGCTCGGGCTCCGGAGGAGCACCGCGCGGAAGGTGGTGTCCAGCGGTCCGCTCGTGGCCATGGTCGTCGTCCTCTCGTCGCGTGCCTGCATCCGGCTGGACCGTGGGGGGCACCGGAACTCATCGCACCCCGGTGGCCGGTCCACCCCCCGGTGCGCAAGGCTGACCACCAGGAACGCGAGACGGAGGAAGCATGCGGATCAGCGAGACCCCGGAGTGGCGGGCACTGGCGGAGCACCACGGGCAGATCCGGGACCGCCACCTCCGGGAGCTGTTCGCCGAGGACCCCGGCCGCGGCACCGCGCTGACCGCCCGCGCCGGCGACCTGACGCTGGACTACTCGAAGAACCGGCTGACCGCCGAGACGGTCCGGCTGCTCGGCGCGCTGGCCGACCGGGCCGGGCTGCGCGAGCGGACCGAGGCCATGTTCGGCGGCGAGCACGTCAACACCACCGAGGACCGCGCCGTCCTGCACGTGGCGCTGCGCGACCCGGCGACGGGCGGGCTGACCGTCGACGGGCAGGACGTGCGCGCCGACGTGCACGAGGTGCTCGGGCGGATGGCCGGCTTCGCGGACCGGGTGCGCGGCGGCGAGTGGACCGGCCACACCGGCGAGCGGATCCGTGCCGTGGTCAACATCGGCATCGGCGGCTCCGACCTGGGCCCGGCGATGGCCTACCAGGCGCTGCGCGACTACTCCGACCGGTCGCTGACCTTCCGGTTCGTCTCCAACATCGACCCGACCGACCTCGCCGAGGCCACCCGCGACCTCGACCCCGCCACCACGCTGTTCGTCGTCGCCTCGAAGACGTTCACCACCCAGGAGACGCTGACCAACGCGCGCGAGGCCCGCCGCTGGCTGGTCGAGGGGCTGGGCGGCGACGAGAAGGCCGTCGCCAAGCACTTCGTCGCCGTCTCCACCAACGCGGCCAAGGTCGCCGAGTTCGGCATCGACACCGAGAACATGTTCGGGTTCTGGGACTGGGTCGGCGGGCGCTACTCCTTCACCTCGGCGATCGGCCTGTCGCTCATGGTGGCGATCGGCCCGGAGCGGTACCGCGAGCTGCTCGACGGGTTCCACACCGTGGACGAGCACTTCCGCACCGCGCCGTGGGAGGAGAACCTGCCGGCGCTGCTCGGGCTGATCAGCGTCTGGTACGTGGACTTCTTCGGGACCCAGAGCCAGGCGGTGCTGCCCTACTCGCAGTACCTGGCCCGCTTCCCGGCCTACCTGCAGCAGCTGTGCATGGAGTCCAACGGCAAGTCGGTCGTGCTCGACGGCTCCCCGGTGGACGTCGCCACCGGGGAGATCGTCTGGGGCGAGCCGGGCACCAACGGCCAGCACGCCTTCTACCAGCTGCTGCACCAGGGGACCGTGCTGGTGCCGGCCGACTTCATCGGCTTCGCCCAGCCCAACCACGACCTGGACGGGATGCACGACCTGTTCCTGTCCAACTTCCTCGCCCAGCCGCGAGCGCTGGCGTTCGGCCGCACGGCCGAGGAGGTGGCGGCGGAGGGGACGGCGGAGGCGGTCGTGCCGCACCGGGTCATGCCGGGCAACCGGCCGTCGAACGCGATCGTCGCGCCGAAGCTGACGCCGTCCACGCTGGGGCAGCTCGTGGCCGCCTACGAGCACCGCGTCTTCACCCAGGGCGTGGTGTGGGGCATCAACAGCTTCGACCAGTGGGGCGTCGAGCTCGGCAAGGTCATGGCCAACCAGCTCGCGCCGAAGCTGCAGAGCGGGCAGGCGCCCGAGTACGACTCCGACCCGTCGACGAACGCGCTGGTGAAGTACCTGCGCGAGCACCGGGGCCGCCCCGCCTGATCCACACGCGGTGACCACCTCCGGCGCAGCCCCGCGGTGGCTGCTGCCGGCGGGGCGGACCGTCGCGGTGGTGGGGGCACCGCCCGGTGCCCGCGCACGGGACCTACGACCCTGCCGCCCGCGGTCGATCACCGGCACCGTAGGCGCCGTCGGGATGGACGACGACCCGCCGGCGCAGCCGGGCCGACCACCCGCACCCCACCCGCCGCACCCCCGTGGAGGTCGCGCATGCCCGCTGCCGTGGTGGCCGAGCACACCGGGCGGATCGAACCCAACGTCGTCATCGACCGCGCCCCCATCGACAGCCTCCCCATCGAGAACACCGCCGTCGACACCGCCCCCGTCGACACCGCCCCCGTCGACACCGCCCCCCTGGCGACCTTCCCGCGCAGGATCCGCGGCCACGGCGCCGACGGGCTGCCGTGGGAGCTGCTCACCAGCCGCACCGGCGTCGAGGTCGTGTCCCGCGCCGGGCGGTTCGCCGAGGCCCAGGTCAGCGACGAGGCCGAGCGGGTCGTCCTCGACTTCCGGTCGGAGGCGCCGGGGGTGCCCGGCGACGTCGCCGCCCGCCTCGTCGAGCAGGCCTTCGCCCACCCGGCGGTGCGCACCCACCGGCCGGTCCTGGTCGCCCTGCCGCGCGGGGAGAGCGCCGTGCTCGCCCAGGTGCTGGCGCGCACCGACGGCGGCTGCCGGGTGGCCGGCGTGACGTGCCTGGTCGAGGGGCGGGTCCGCGCCACGCGCTGAGCCGGCCGAGGCGACCGACGCCGTGGACCGCCGCACCCTCTCCCTACTGACTTGATCGGGAAGATTGCATCCGCGCCGCACCAGGCCCGAGGAGAGCCGCGATGAGCGAGCACCACCACCGGCACCACCACGGCGGCCAGGAGGACCACACGACCGACCCGACCTTCTACCGCACCCCCGCCGACGCGATCGCGGCGCCGACCGAGCAGCTGGCGTACGTCGTCGCCTTCGACCGCGCCGGGGAGAAGCCGGACGCGCTGACCGTGGTCGACACCGACCCGGGGTCGGACACCTACGGGCGGATCGTGGGCTGGGTCGACCTCGACCACACGATCGGCGACGAGCTGCACCACTTCGGCTGGAACGCCTGCTCCAGCGCGCTCAAGCACGAGGGTCACGACATGGGCCCGGACGGGCTCCAGCGCCGGTACCTGCTGCTGCCCGGGCTGCGCAGCTCCAACGTCCACGTCTACGACACCCACCCGGATCCCCGCTCACCGGTGCTGCACAAGATGATCGAGGCGAAGGAGCTCGCCGAGAAGGCCGGCTACTCCCGGCCGCACACGCTGCACTGCGGTCCGGACGGCGTCTTCCTCACGTGCCTGGGCGGTGCCGACGGCGACGAGGGGCCCGGCGGCATCGCGCTGCTCGACCACAGCACCTTCGACGTGCTGCGGGCGTGGGAGACCGACCGCGGGCCGCAGTACCTGGCCTACGACGCCTGGTGGCACCTCAACCAGAACGTGCTGGTCTCCAGCGAGTGGGGCACGCCGTCGATGGTCGAGAACGGGCTGGTGCCGGAGAAGCTGCTGGCCGGCGAGTACGGCCACAAGCTGCACTTCTGGGACCTCGCCGCGGGCCGGCACCTGCAGGAGGTCGACCTCGGCGCGGAGCACCAGATGGTGCTGGAGCTGCGGCCGTCGCACGACCCCGAGGCCACCTGGGGTTTCGTCGGCGTCGTCGTCTCCACCGCCGACCTGTCGGCGTCGGTGTGGCGCTGGTTCCGCGACGGCGACGAGTGGAAGGCGGAGAAGGTCATCACCATCCCGGCGGAGCCGGCCGACCCCGCCGACCTGCCACCGGCGCTGGCACCGTTCGGCGCGGTGCCGCCGCTGGTCACCGACATCGACCTCTCCGTCGACGACCGGATGCTCTACGTGTCCTGCTGGGGCACCGGCGAGCTCAAGCAGTTCGACGTCTCCGACCCCGCGCACCCGCGCGAGGTCGGCTCGGTGCACCTCGGCGGCGTCGTCCGCAGGACGCCGCACCCCACGGTGCCCGACCTGGCGCTGGCCGGCGGGCCGCAGATGGTCGAGGTGAGCCGGGACGGGCGGCGCGTCTACGTCACGAACTCGCTGTACGGGGCCTGGGACGACCAGTTCTTCCCCTCCGGTGTCGGGTCGTGGATGGCCAAGGTCGACACCGACCCGGCCACCGGCGGGCTGGCCCTCGACGAGCGGTTCTTCCCGCACGGCGACGACTGGCGCGGCCTGCGCCCGCACCAGACGCGGCTGCAGGGCGGCGACGCCTCGAGCGACTCGTACTGCTACCGCTGACCGGGGGCGGCCCGTCCCGCTGCCCCGGAGATGCGGGGCCGGCGCCCGAAACCGTCGGTGGCCGTGGTTAGCGTCGCGGCATGACCGGCCCGAGGACGTATCCGCACGGGGTGACGTGCTGGATCGACAGCGAGCAGCCCGACCTCGAGGCGGCGCGCGCCTTCTACGCCGGGCTGTTCGGCTGGACGCTCACCGACGCGGTGCCGCCGGGCGCGCCCGGGTCGTACCTGGTCGCCACGCTCGACGGGCAGGACGTCGCCGCGCTCGCGCCCGCGACGGACGGCCGGCCGCCCGCCTGGAACACCTACGTCGCCGTGGACGACGCCGACGCGACGGCCGCGCAGGTCCAGACCACCGGCGGCATGGTCGCCGTCCCGCCGGAGGACGCCGGGCCCGGTGGCCGGACGGCGGTGTGCCTGGACCCGCTGGGCGCGGAGTTCCGGCTCTGGCAGGCCCGCCGCCGGCCCGGCGCGCAGCTGACCAACGTGCCGGGCACCTGGAACTTCAGCGACCTGCACACGCCCGACCGCACGACGGCGATGGCGTTCTACCGGCCGCTGTTCGGCTGGCTCGACGTCGACATGGAGATGGACGCGGGCACGATGATCCGGGTGCCCGGCTACGGCGACCACCTGGCCGCGACCGTCGACCCGGGCATCCACGATCGGCAGGCCTCCGCGCCGGCCGGGTTCGCCGACGTGATCGGCGGGCTGCTCGTCGTCGGCCCTGACGAGCCCGCGCGCTGGCACGTCACCTTCACGGTGGCCGACCGCGACGACAGCGCCGCCACCGCCGAGCGCCTCGGCGGCACCGTCCTCGGCACCGACGAGAGCCCCTGGACGCGCACGGCGCTGGTCCGCGACCCGCAGGGCGCGGAGTTCACCGTCAGCCAGTTCACGCCGCCGGACGGGTGGTGAGCGCCGGTGCTGCTGTGGGCGGTCACCGACGGCGCCGCGGGCACCCACGCGGTCACCGCGCCCGAGGACGCCGCCGACGCCCGGCGGGTGCGCGCGCACTACGCCGGCGCCTTCTGGTGCGCCACCGAGGCCGGCGGCTGCGGCCGGCGGCTGCAGCTCGTCGCCCCCGACGAGGAGCGGCCGCGGTTCCACCACGTCGAGGAGGTGGCGTGCCGCTTCGCCGGGGCCGGTCCCGCGGCCGGCCCCGCCTACGAGCACCTGCGCTACCAGCGCGCGCTCACCCGGTGGCTCGCCGGGCAGGGCCACCAGGCGCTCGTCGGCAAGGCGCGCGGCGCCGACGGCCGCACCGATCTCTCCGTCGTCGTCCCCGAGCTCGGCTGCGCCGTCCAGGTGCAGCTGACCCCGCTGCCCGACACCGCCTGGCGGGAGCGCGACGACCGGCTCCGCGCCCGGTTCCGGCACGTCACCTGGCTGCACGGCCCGGACGCCTCCGCCGCCGCGGCGGCGGAGGTCTCCGTGCACGGGTTCGCGCTCACGCTCCGCCGGCACAACCGCGATCTCGCGCTCGGTGTCCGCGACGCCGACGAGCAGACCCGCTGGGTGCGGCTCGCCGCCTGCCGGCTGACCGCCGACGGCGTCGCGGTGCCCGGCCTCGACGAGGCCCGCGCGCTGCACGCCCGGCGCCGGCGCGAGCGCCAGGAGGCCGCCCGCCGCGCGGCTCGCATCGCCACCGGGCGCGCGCGCAGCGGCAGCCGCGGCGCGCCGTCGTGGCCGCCGTCGCCGGCCCAGCTGCCGTTCCCGGCGTGAGCGGCCGGCCCGACGTCAGGGGCTCGTCGTCAGGGCCTCGACGAACCGCCGGCAGGTCTCGGCGTCGTCGAGCGCGGTGTAGCGCAGCGTCCGGCCCGCGACGCGCAGCAGCACCTGCGGCCGCCGCCCCTCGCGCAGCGTCGCACCGTCGATGTCGCTCAGCGGCACGGAGGCGATGGCCGGGTCGCCCAGCAGCTTGGGCTCGGCCAGCCAGAGGCGGCCGTCGCTGACCGCGAAGACGGCGGCGCCGCTCATCCCGCGCCAGCGGCCCGGGGTCGCCCGCAGCGTCGCCTGCGGCTGCCGGCCCTCCATCGCCAGCCGGCCGACGAGGAATGCGCTGGCGGCGTCGGCTCCCATCACGCCCTCCAGCCTGCATGATCGGGCGCGTGACCGACGACACCGATGTCAAGGCCGTGCTGGCCGCCGAGGACCGCCGCTACCAGGCGATGCTCGACGCCGATCTCGCCACGCTCGACGAGCTGTGCGCCGACGAGCTCAGCTACGCCCACTCCAGCGGGGTGCGCGACACCAAGGCCGAGTACTTCGAGAAGATCCGCAGCGGCTACTACGTCTACCACCGCGTCGACCACCCGGTGGAGCGGGTGGCGGTGGTCGGGGACACCGCGATCGTGGTGGGGCGGATGACCGCCGACATCCACGCCGGCGGCGTCGCGAAGACGATCGACAACCTCGCCCTGGCGGTCTGGTCACGCACGGTGAGCGGGTGGCGGCTCCTCGCCTACGCCCCGACGTCGCTGCCGGGCTGAGGGCCGGTAGTTGATCCGTCATGCACCGATCGGGCGCACCATGGACGCATGGGCCCCGGCCGCCGGACGTCGGGCCGGCGGGTGCGGCGGGGGCTCGTGGTCCTGCCCGCCGCCTCGCTGGCCGCCACCGTGCTGCTCGGCTCCGCCGACGGCGGCCTCGGCACCACGGCCGCGACCGCGCCGCTGACCCCGCCCGCCGCCGAGGAGCCGCTCCGGCCGGCGGCGGTCACCGCGTCGGCCACGGCGGCCGAGCAGCGGGTCGCCCCGCCACCGCCGCCCGTGCCGCCCGCCGTTCCGGTGGACGCGCCGGCGGTCCTCGGCCAGGTGCAGGCCGCGGCCGGTGCGGCCGGCGGCACGGTCACCGTCGTCGTCGTGGACGCCTACCAGCGGCAGCTGCTCGCCGGCCCGGACGCCACCCGGCCGGCGCTCACCGCCTCGCTGGTCAAGCTGCTCGTGGTCGCCGAGCTGCTGGCCCGCCAGGGCGGCAACCCGCCGCCGGAGGACCGCGCGCTCATGGAGCGCGCCTCGACCTCCTCCGACGACGCCGCGATGAGCACGCTCTGGGTCCGCCACGACGGCCCCGGCCTGATCGCGGCCGCCACGGCGCGGCTGGGGCTGACCGGCACCGCGCCGCCGGGCCGCACCGGCCAGTGGGGCGAGTCGCTGATGAGCGCGGCCGACGTCGCCACCTTCCTGTCCCGCATCGCCCAGGCGTACGGCACCGGCATCGCCGACACCCTCACCGGCTGGCTGCGGGCGGCCACGCCGACCGCGGCCGACGGCTTCGACCAGCGCTTCGGCCTCCTGTCGCCGGCTTCGGCCGCGGCCGGTCCGGTCGCGGCCAAGCAGGGGTGGATGTGCTGCGTCGGCGGGCGCCGGCAGCTGCACTCGGCCGGGCTGCTGCCCGACGGCCGCGCGGTCGTCCTGCTCGGCGACTTCCCGGCGGGCACGTCGTGGCGGGCGGCGGCCGCGGCCCTCGACGCCGCCGCGGCGGCGGTCGTCGCCGGCACCGCCGGCCAGCCGCCGCAGGCCGGCTGATCCCCGGCCGAGGGCGCGCACGCGCGGCGGCTCGCTGCGGTGATCATGGCGCCGCGACCGCCGCCGGCGTGCCGGGCGTGGTTCCCGCGCCGTGATCGGTCCGTCCACGGGCGCGGGGCACCGCCCGCGGACGGGCTTTCGGTACCGAAAGCCCGTCCGCGCGCCCCCTCCTCCGCCACATCCCCCTGGCGTGGCGGGAGCTCAGCCGAGGGCGAGCAGGCGCAGCGCGGTGCGGGCGGCGGCGCCGCCGTCCTCCTCCGCGACGGCGAGCGCGCGCGGGACGTCGAGGTCGTCGAGCAGCGCGGCGAGGACGGCGTCCGCGCCGGTCTCCCCACCCCGGCCGGCCGCCGCGTACAGCCGCTCCAGCCGGGCCGCCGCGGCGTCGAGCCGGGCCGGCTCGAAGTCCCACGCGGCGCCGTGGGGGCGGTCGAGCAGGAGCAGGCGGATCGCCGCGGCCGGGTGCTGCTCGAGCAGGTCGGCCACCAGGGTGAGGTTGCCGGTGGACTTGGCCATCTTCGCGCCGTCCTTGCGGACCGCCCCGACGTGGAGCTGCCGGCGGGCGAACGGCGCCACCGACGACGCCGCCTCGACCATCGCCGCCTGGTAGGCGTGGTGCGGGAAGGCGAGGTCCTCCCCGCCGACGAGCACGTCGAGCGAGAGGCCCAGCGTGGCGGCGGCCATCGCGGCGCACTCGGCGTGCCAGCCGGGCCGCCCCCAGCCCCACGGGCTCGGCCAGGCCGGGTCGGCCTCCCCGGACGGCCGCCAGACCGGCACGTCGAACGGGTCGTCCTTGCGCGGGTCGTCGGGGTCGTCGCCGAACTCGCGCGCGAGGGCGAGGGCGCGCTCGCGCGGCAGCCCGGAGCGCCCGGCGACGGCGGCGCCGCGGAACCACACGGTGCCCTCGCGCTCGTAGGCCGCGCCCGCCGCGAGCAGCGCGACGGCGAGGCGCTGCACGTGCGGCACGTGGTGGCGGGCCCGCGGTGCGTGCGTCGGCCGGTGCACCCGCAGCGCCTGCATGTCGCGCTCGAACAGGAACTCCTGGCTGAGCGCGAACTCGTCGTAGTGCCGGCCCCGGGCGTCGGCGGCCCGGGTCAGCACGTCGTCGACGTCGGTGACGTTGCGGCTGGTCACCACGTCGGCGCCGCCCGCACCGAGGACGGCGGCGAGCAGGTCCGCCCAGACGAAGGTGGCCGCGTGGCCGAGGTGGGTGACGTCGTAGGGGGTGATGCCGCAGGTGTAGACGCGCGCCGTCCCGAGCACCGGCAGCGGGGCGCCGGCCAGCCGCAGCGCCGTCGTCGGCACGGTCGGTTCCCCCGGGTCGGTCACCCGGCCCGCCGAACCCACGATCCCGGACGAGGGCACCATCCGCGCAGCCACGCCCCCATCCTGCCGGGGACACACCGACCGGTGACGTCCGCCCCTGGTCGGAACCGGACGGTACCGGTAACACTGGTCCATGACCGCCGCGGCCGAGCCCCCGTCGCTGCTGCTGCACACCGTGGAGAACCTCGCGGAGTTCCACCGCGAGCACGAGAAGTTCTACGCCGCCGCCCCGCGCGAGCAGGCCGTCGTCCTCCAGCGCCACGCCGGCACCCTGCACGGCGTGGCCGACCGCACCGCCGCCGAGCTCGACGGCGTGCTCTTCCTCGAGGGGCAGGGCGCGCCGCCGGGCCTGGCCGCGCTTCGCCGGGAGGTGCGCACGCTCGGGGTCGAGGACGTCGCCACCGGCGAGTGGATGACCAAGGCGATGCAGGCCGCCTGGACCACCGCGGCGACGCTGCTGGACATCACCCCACTCGACGACCTGCTCGGCGAGCGGCACCGGATCATCGCCAACGACTGGCAGGCCGCCGGCGCGACCGTGGTCGCCGGCCGGCTGCTCGAGCGGGCGGCCGACGTCCTCGACCGCCTCGACCCGGCCGCGGACGGCGCCACGCCGGCGGCCGCGCGCACGCCCCGGCTGCTGCACTCCGCGGCCGAGCTCATCGCCCGGGCCGCCGACCTGCTCTCGGAGTCCGCCGGGCTGGTGCAGGACAACGAGCGCCGCTGGCGGGTCTTCCACGACCGGGTGGCGGCGCTGCTGGTGGTGCCCCCGCCCGTGGAGCCGTCGGCGGCGGACGTCTCCTGACCGCGCTCCCGCCGGTCCCGCGCGGCGTCGAGGCGGTCGAGCAGCTCGCCGGCCGCCGCCTCGTTCACGGCGTGGGCCGGCCTGCCGGCCCGGCTACCCCGTGACCGGCAGGAGCAGCCGGGAGGCGCCGGAGCCGAGGGTGAGCGTGCGGTGGGACGGCCGCATCGACCTGCCGGTGGCCGGGTCCTCGCCGGTGCCGAGGTTGCGCGCCCAGCGCGGCAGCGAGCCGCCGGCGACCTGCAGGCGCAGCCGCGAGCCGGCGCCGAACCGGTGCGCCAGCGCGTCGAGCTCCAGCCGGACGGTGCCGCTCGCCGCGGCCGGGTCCAGCCGGCGGAAGCCGTCGCCGACATTGCGCGAGCGGCCCCTCGCGTCGACCTCGCACAGCCGCACGAACAGGTCGGCGTGCGGGTTGTCGGTCGTGTGCGCGAGCTCCACGACCGGCACGCCGGCGACCTCGAGCGGCTCGGTCAGCACCGGCCCGGTGAAGGTGACGACGTCGTCCCGGGCCTCCAGCCGTGCCTGGTCGACCGAGCCGCTGCCCGCCCCCAGCAGCCGGCCGCCGACGGTGGGCGTGGGGTCGGCCGGGTCGTAGGTGAACGTGGCCGGCGCGGCGTCGGCCGCCGGCGGCCGGTCGCCGAGACCGCCGCCGGGCTGCAGGTACACGGTCCGCTCCCGCGCGGCCGGCGGCCAGGAGGACAGGTGCCGCCACTCCCCCGCCCCGGTCACGTGCAGGTGCACCGGCGCGGGACGGCGGCGGGTGCCCGTGCCGGCGAGGTGCTCGGCCAGCCAGTCGAGCGTCTCCCGCGTGACCAGCGACCCGCCCTTGGTGAGCACCTCGGTGTGCGTCCAGGGCCCGACGGTGAGGGCCACGTCGAGGCCCCGCTTGGCCAGGCGGGCGTACTGCTCCAGCGTCTGCTCGAGGAAGAGGTCCTGCCAGCCGCCGACGAGCAGCACCGGCACACGCACCCGGTCGAGGGCGGCAGTCAGCCGCATCGGCGTCCAGTGCGGGTGGTCGGCGGCGGTGTGCGCCACCCAGTCGCGGTACCAGGGCGCGCCCCCGGCGAGCACCCGCTCCCCGGCCTCGAGCAGCGGCACGTCGCGCAGGGCGGCCCGCAGCCGGCGCGGCGCCGTCGCCTGCCGGAGGACGCCGCGCAGCGCGCCGCCGTCCTCCTGGTGGGCGACCATGTCGCTCCAGCCGAGGAAGTCGTCGAGCTTGAACGACCCGGCGCCGTGCACGCTGGCGTGGAAGTCGTGGGGACCGACCAGCACGACCGCGGCGGCGAGCTCGGGCGGCGGGTCGGTCATCAGCGCCCACTGGGTGAAGCCCAGGTAGGACAGGCCGAGGGTGGCGAACCGGCCGCCGAACCAGGGCTGCTTCCGCAGCCAGGCGACGGTGTCGGCGCCGTCGGCGATCTCGTGCTGCATCGGCTCGAAGCCGGTGCCGGAGCCGAACGTGCCCCGGACGCTCTGCAGGACGACGTGGTAGCCGCGCTCGGCGTAGAGCCGGGCGAACCCGAGCGGCCAGACGCCCGTGCGGCCGTACGGCCCGCGCACCAGCACGGTGCCCCGGGCCGGCCCGGTGGGCGCGTAGTGGTCAGCGAGGAGCTCGACGCCGTCGCGCATCGGCACCCGGACGCCGTGCGCGACGGTGTAGCCGCCGGTCGGTGGCGGGAGCCGCAGCGCCCGGCCGAGCGCCCGGTCGACGAGCCGTCCGGGGCGGCTGCGGGGCCGGGCGTGGGCGGTGGGCGGGGTTGCGGTCACGGGCGGCGTCTCCTCGGGGTGCGGCGGTGCACTCCGCGCATCCTGGCCCAGTGGCATCGTGAGCCGGTGCACCTGGTCCTGGAGTACGCCCTCGTCGACGACTACCTGGAGCGCCGGGCGGCGCTGCGCGAGGAGCACCTGGCCCTCGCGCGGGCCGCGCACGAGCGCGGCGAGCTGCTGCTCGCCGGCGCCCTGCCCGACCCCTTCGATCGGGCCCTGCTGGTCTGGACGGCGCCGCGGGAGGTCGTGGAGCGCTTCGTCGCCGAGGACCCCTACGTGCGGCACGGCCTGGTGACGGGCTGGACGATCCGCGACTGGAACGTCGTCGTCGGCTGACCCCGGCGCCATCAGCGGCAGCTATACCGCGGCGTTCGCCTCGCCCACCGCCTGCCGCGCCGCCCGGCTGACGAGGTCGCGCAGGTAGGCGTGCTCGGGGTCGTCGTCGAACACCGGGTGCCACCACATGGCCTCGACGAGCGGGCCGACCTCGACCGGCGGCGGCAGCGCGCGGATGCCGGTGTTGAGCGGCAGCTGCTCGACCAGCCGGCGCTGCAGCAGCGCGATCCGGTCGCTGCCGGCGACCAGCCCAGGGACGGTCAGGAAGTTCTCGGTGATCACCTGCACCCGCGGCTCGATGCCGCGCATGCGCATCTGGCGCTCGGCGGGCGTCGCCGCCGTCGGCCCGTGGAAGGTGACCACCCAGGGCAGGGTCTCCAGGTGCTCGAGGTCGAGCCCCTCGTCGACGACCGGGTTGTCGGCGGCCACCACGCAGACCCACTCGTCGCGGTACAGGTCGCGGTGCGACAGGCCGGTGACGAATCCGTGCGGCAGCACCAGCAGGTCGGTGGTGAGCATGACCTGGTCGGCGCGGTCGACCGCCGACGGCGTGTTCGCCGCCAGCCGCAGCCGCGCGTTCGGCGCCTCCTCGGCCAGCAGCTCGGCCACCGTGTCGCCCAGGACGGCGACCCAGTAGTCGCTCACCAGGAACGTGAACTCCCGGGTGGAGGACGCCGGGTCGAACTCCGGCTGCGCGGTGAAGACCCGCTCCACCCCGGAGAGCGCGATCCGGGTCAGCTGCTTGAGCTGCACGGCGAGCGGGGTGAGCCGGTACTCGTTGCCGACGCGGGTGAGCAGGTCGTCGCCGAAGTGCCGGCGCAGCCGCGCCAGCGACGCCGACAGCGCCGGCTGCGACAGGCCCATCTGCGCCGCCGCCCGGGTGACGCTGCGCTGCTGGAGCAGGGCGTCGAGGGAGACGAGCAGGTTCAGGTCCAGGCTCGCCAGGTTCACGCCGACACGCTATCGACGCCGTTGATGGGTGTCATCAGACATCTCGTCTTCCCAACCCGTTCGGGAGACCCGACTGTGGTGTGCGTCGCTTCGAGGAGGATCCGACGTGCCACCGCACAGCCCCATCACCCCCGCCGATCTCGACCGCTCCGACCCGGAGGGGGCGATCGCGGCCGCCGCCAAGCGCTGCTCCAACTGGGGCCGCTGGGGCGACGACGACGTGCTCGGCACGCTGAACTTCCTCGACGAGGCCAAGCGCCTGGAGGGCGCCCGGCTGGTCCGCCGCGGCGCGAGCTTCTCGCTGTCGCTGCGCTTCGACATGGACGGCCCGCAGAAGGGCTGGCGGCGGCGCACCAACCCGGTGCACACGATGCTCGACACCGGCACCGACGCCGAGCGCGGCGTGCAGGGCTTCCCGCACGGGATCGGCGGCGCCGACGACGTCATCGCGATGCCGCTGCAGGCCTCGACCCAGTGGGACGGCCTCGGCCACATCTTCGACCACGGCATGGCCTGGAACGGCCGCCGCGCCGGCGACGTCGTCACCAGCGACGGCGACAAGGTGACCGGCATCGAGACCACCGCCGCGCTGTTCGCCGGCCGCGGCGTGCTGCTCGACGTCGGTCGGGCGATCGGCGACGACGGGGAGCTGCCCGACGGCTTCGCCATCACCACCGAGCACCTCGAGGCCACCATCGCCGCGCAGGGCGGGTCGGCCCGGGTCGGCCGCGGCGACCTGCTGCTGGTGCGCACCGGCCGGCTCACCCGCGCCCGCCGCGACCTCGCCGAGGGCCGCGGCTGGGGCGACTACGCCGGTGGCGCCGCGCCGGGCCTGTCGTTCACCACCGCCGACTGGCTGCACGGCACCGAGATCGCCGGCGTCGCCACCGACACCTGGGGCTTCGAGGTGCGGCCCAACGAGTTCGACGCCGCCTTCCAGCCGCTGCACCAGGTCGCCATCCCGAACATCGGCCTGTTCATCGGCGAGATGTGGGACCTCGACGCGCTGGCCGCCGACTGCGCGGCCGACGGCGTGTGGGACTTCTTCCTCACCGCCGCCCCCCTGCCCGTGACCGGCGCCGTCGGCGCCCCCGTCAACCCGATCGCCGTCAAGTAGGAGCTCCCGTGCCCGCCGTCAACACCGTCCTCGTGGTCGGCGCCGGCCTCGCCGGCGCCGGCACCGCCATCCACCTCGCCTCCCGCGGGGTCGCCGTCGACCTGGTCGAGATCAAGCCCGAGGTCACCGCCCTCGGCTCGGGCATCACGCTGCAGGGCAACGCGCTGCGCGAGCTGCGCTCGCTGGGCGTGTGGGAGCAGGTGCAGGCCGCCGGTTACGCCTTCGACGTCACCGGCATCCGCGCGCCCGACCCGAACGGCACCGTGGTCGCCGAGATCCCCGACGCCAAGACCGGCGGCCCCGACCTGCCCGCCGTCATGGGCATGCCGCGCCCGGAGCTGGCCCGGATCCTCGCCGACCGGGCCGCGGAGGTCGGCGTCAAGGTGCGGTTCGGCACCACCTTCACCGAGCTGACGCAGGACGAGACCGGCGTCGACGTCACCTTCTCCGACGGCTCGACCGGCCGCTACGACCTGGTGGTCGGCGCCGACGGCATCCGCTCGTGGACCCGCCGGGCGCTGGGCATCAACCTGGAGACCAGGTCGGTCGGCATGGGCATCTGGCGCGCCTTCGGGCCCCGCCCGGCCGGCGTCACGCGCACCGACCTCTACTACGGCGGGCCGTCGTTCATCGCCGGCTACTGCCCCACCGGCGAGGACTCGCTCTACGCCTACATCGTCGAGGCCGCCCAGGACCGCAGCGCCCTCTCCCCCGAGGAGCAGCTGGCCACGATGAAGGAGCTCTCGCAGGCCTACCACGGCCCGTGGGACGAGATCCGCGAGACACTCACCGACCCGAGCCGGGTCAACTACACGTGGTTCGAGACCCACGTGCTCGACGTGCCGTGGAACCGCGGCCGCGTGGTGCTCATCGGCGACGCCGCGCACACCTGCCCGCCCACCATCGCCCAGGGCGGGGCCATGGCCCTGGAGGACGCCGTCGTCCTCGCCGAGCTGCTCACCGAGCGCGACGCGCTCGACCAGGACCTGTGGGACGCCTTCCACGCCCGCCGGTTCGAGCGCGCCAAGACCGTCGTCGACGCGTCCAACCAGCTCTGCCAGTGGCAGCTCGAGCACGTCCAGGGCGACATCCCGGGCCTCATGCGGTCGATCGCCATGCTCACCGCCCAGCCCGCGTAAGACCCCCCGCCCAGCCAGATCGGCGATCTGGTCGCCATGTGCGTCCGGAGACGACCACATCGCCGATCTCGCGCAGAGCCCAAGGAACAGAGATGACCCAGCGCCTGATCACCCACCTGCGGCACGTCGACCTGGCCGTGCCCGACCTGCGCAAGCAGGAGGACTTCTTCACCAACACCTGGGGCCTCAAGGCCGAGCACAGCGACTCGGGCCTGACCTTCCTCGCCGCCGAGGGCAGCCCGGAGCAGTACGTCGTCCGGCTGCGCGAGTCGGCCGACAAGCGGATCGACCTGATCTCCTTCGGCGCCGCGAACGCCGCCGACGTCGACACCCTGGCCGCGCGGATGGCGTCCGAGGGCGTGCAGCTGGTGCACGAGCCCAAGGACCTGCAGACCCCCGGCGGCGGCTACGGCTTCCGGTTCTTCGACAACGAGGGCCGCACCGTCGAGGTCAGCTCCGACGTCGCCGTCCGGCAGCACCGCAAGATCGAGGAGGGCGAGTCGATCCCGGTCCGCCTCTCGCACGTGGTGATCAACTCGGCCAACCCCGAGCAGACCGTCGCCTTCTACGAGAAGCACTTCGGGTTCGCGCTCTCCGACACCCTGATGCACCCGCGGATGGGCAACATGATGTGGTTCATGCGGACCAACGCCTGGCACCACTCCATGGCGGTCGCCCGCTGCCCGCACCCCTCGCTGCACCACGCCTCGTTCGAGATGCGCGGGATCGACGAGTACATGCGCGGCACCGGCCGGCTGCTGCGCGCCGGCGTCGAGAAGATCTGGGGCCCCGGCCGGCACATGGCCGGCAACAACACCTTCAGCTACTTCCTCGACCCGCACGGCAACACCGTCGAGTACACGACGGAGCTGGAGGAGGTCGACGAGGACACCTGGCACCCGCACGTCTACGACTTCACCCAGCCCGAGGTCTCCGACCAGTGGGGCACGGCCAACGCGATGAACGAGTTCGTCGCGCAGAAGTCGTTCAACGACCCGGACAAGGGCCTGTTCGTGGCCCCTCCGGTCTGATGCGGTTCGCCACCTGGGAGGACGGCGGGATCGTCACCGCCGGCGTCGTCGGCGAGCACGGGCTGCACGCCCTGCCCGCCGACGTCGCGGTGCTCGACCTCGTGCGCGCGGGGCTGCCGGCCGCGCTCGACGCGGGGACGGCGGCGTTCTCGGCGCCGCCGGTCCCCCTCGACGAGGTGCGGCTGCTGCCGCCGCTGCAGCCGCCCACCGTGCGCGACTTCGTCGCGTTCGAGGAGCACGTCGAGGGCGTGCGCAAGGCGATCGACGGGCAGGCCGGCGTGGTCGCCGAGTGGTACCAGGCGCCGACGTTCTACTTCACCAACCCGTACGCGCTCATCGGCGCGCACGACGACGTCGCGGTCCCGCCGGGCTCCCAGCGGTTCGACTTCGAGCTCGAGGTCGCCGTGGTGGTCGGGCGGGACGGGACGTCGCTCACGCCCGAGGCCGCCCGCGACCACGTGTTCGGCTACACGATCCTCAACGACTGGTCGGCCCGCGACCTGCAGGCCCGGGAGATGAAGGTCAACCTCGGCCCGGCCAAGGGCAAGGACTCCGCCACCACCCTCGGGCCGTGGCTGGTCACCGCCGACGAGCTGGAGCCGTACCGCGACGACGAGGGCTTCCTCGCGCTCGACATGCGGGTCAGCGTGAACGACGTCGAGATCGGCCAGGACCTGCTGTCGAACATGGGCTGGCCGTTCGAGGACCTCGTCTCCTACGCCTCCCGCGGCACCTGGGTGCGCGCCGGCGACGTGCTGGGCTCGGGCACCTGCGGCAACGGCGGCTGCCTGGCCGAGCTGTGGGGCACCCGCGGCGAGGCGGCCCCTCCCCCGCTGCAGCCGGGCGACGTCGTGGAGATGACCGTCGAGGGCATCGGCACCGTCCGCAACCGCGTCGTGCCCGGCGTGGAGCTCCCGCCGGTGCGCCCCGCGCGTCCCCGGCCGCGGGCCCGCAAGCGCCTGTCGTGAGCGGACAGGGGCGTGAGCATCGCGGCGAGGGACGCGAGGAGCGGAGCGCCCCGCGGGAGCGGACGGATGACGTCGTGAGCCGGCTCGGGGGGAAGGTCGTCGTCGTCACCGGCGCCGGGCAGGGCCAGGGGGCGGCCGAGGCGCGGCTGCTCGCGGCCGACGGCGCCACGGTGGTCGCCTGCGACCTCCGGCCCGAGCCGGCCGAGGAGCTGCCGGGGGTGACCTACCGGCAGCTCGACGTCACCGACGCCGCCGGGTGGACGGCGCTGGCCGAGGACCTGCGGGCGCGACACGGCGCCGTGCACGGGCTGGTCGCCAACGCCGGCGTCACCTGGCGGGCGCGGCTGACCGAGCTCGACCCCGCCGACCTGGCCCGGGTGTCGGAGGTCAACGTCACCGGCACGCTGCTCGGCATCCAGGCGCTCACCCCGCTGATGACCGGCGGCGGGTCGATCGTCGTCGTCGGCTCGGTGGCGGCGCTGACCGGCCACTACCCGGTGGCCTACACCGCGTCGAAGTGGGCGCTGCGCGGGCTGGCCAAGGCGGCCTGCCTGGAGCTGGGCCCGCGCCGCATCCGGGTCAACACCGTGCACCCCGGCTACATCGAGACGCCGATGACCGCCTCGGCCGCCCCGGCGTTCCGCGCCGCCAACGTCGCCGAGACCCCGCTCGGCCGCACCGGCACCGTCGACGAGGTCGCCCCGCTGGTCGCCTTCCTGATCAGCGACGACGCCTCGTTCATCACCGGCGCCGAGATCCCCGTCGACGGCGGGATGACCGCCCACGGCGGCGTGAAGTCCCTCAGCGACGCCCTGCGCTGACACCCGAAAGGAAAGCACGTGTTCGAGTACTTCCCCACCGGCCCGTACACCTACAACCTCAGCGTCGTCGCGACGCTGAACTCCGGTGGGCTGATCGACGAGGTCGACCGGGCCTGCCGGCCGATCCGCGAGGCCGCCGCCGGCGGCGAGGACGCCGGGACGCCGGCCTTCCTCGCGGCCTGGACCAAGCTGACCGACCAGCTCGTCGGCCAGGCCGAGGAGGCGGAGAAGGCCGGGCACACCCGCACCGCCGGGCAGCTGTGGTTCCGCGCCAGCAACTACCTGGCCCAGGCCGAGCGCATGCTGGCCCACTCCGACCCGAACCGGATCCCCACCTACAAGCGGCTGCTGGAGCTGGCCCAGAAGGCATTCGACACCCACAGCCCGTCGGTGTCCCGGGTCGCGATCCCCTACGAGGGCACCACGCTGCCGGCCTACTTCTCCGCCGCCCCCGGGGACGGGCCCAAGCCGGTCATCGTCCTGGTCAACGGGCTGGACTCCACCAAGGAGCACATGTACAGCTCCGACCACTGGGAGGAGCTCGCCGCCCGCGGCATCTCCTGCCTGATGCTCGACCAGCCCGGCACGGGCGAGGCGCTGCGGCTGCAGGGTCTGACCGCCCGCATCGACACCGAGGCCTGGGCCGGCGCCGCGGTGGACTACCTCGAGACCCGTGACGACGTCGACGCGAGCCGGATCGGCATCGTCGGCTGGTCGCTCGGCGGCTACTACGCCCCCCGCGCCGCCGCCTTCGAGAAGCGGCTGGCGCTGTGCGTGGCCTGGGGCGCCAACCACAACTGGGGCGCGGTGCAGCGCCGCCGCCGGGAGCGCGAGGGCGAGCGCCCGGTCCCCCACTACTGGGAGCACGTGCTCTGGGTGTGGGGCCAGGAGGGCGACGAGAACCACCTCGACGCGTTCCTCGACTTCGCCGACGGCGTCCACCTCGACGGCGTCGTCGAGAACATCACCGTGCCGTTCCTCATCGCGCACGGCGCCAACGACCGGCAGATCCCGCTGGAGTACGCGCACCGCTCCTACGAGCAGGCCGTCCACTCGCCCAAGCGCGAGCTGCGGGTGTTCACCCCGGAGGAGGGCGCGACCGAGCACATCGGCCTCGACCACCTGCCCCACGTGAGCACCTTCATCGCCGACTGGGTGGCCGACACCTTCGCGGAGCTGCAGCGCGCCTGAGACCGACGCCGCGCCCGGCAGTGCCGGGGGCCCCGGGCGCGGCGTCGTCTCGAACTCCCGGCGGACAAGGAGCACGAGCGTGCGGATGATCTTCGTGAACCTGCCCGTGCAGGACCTCGCCGCGGCGCGGGAGTTCTACACCGGCCTCGGCTTCGGCGTGCACGAGCGCTTCTCCGACGTGGGCAGCGCCGCTGTCACGGTCGACGAGGGCATCGTGGTCATGCTGCACACCCGCGACCGCTTCGCCGAGCTGGTGCCGGGCGCGGTCGGCGACCCGGGTGAGGCGACCACCGTCGTCCACCGGCTGACCGCCGACAGCCGCGAGGAGGTCGACGAGCTGGTCGGCAAGGCACTCGCCGCCGGCGGCCGCCCGTGGCGGCCGGCGCAGGACGGCGAGTCGTCCTACACCGGCAGCTTCGCCGACCCCGACGGCCACGCCTGGGAGGTCAGCTGGCTCGACCAGCTGCACACCATCTGAGCCGCGGGGGGCAGCCGGCGGCGCACCGGCGCCCCGGACGGGAGGGGCGGAGGCCCCGCACATGACCCGGCGTGACGACCCGCGGAGGGATCCACCCCATCGGGTGGCCGGATCCGGACTGCGGAGCGCTGGAACCCTTCCTACGCTGACCGTGACCGACCAGCCACGGAGCGTGGAGGGGGGGTGCCCATGGCCGACGTCCCGCGCTGGCTCGGCCGCGCCCTGCTCCTCGGCGCCCTCGCGGTCGGGTTCTGGCTGGCCGGCACCGCGTCCGCGTCGGCAGAGGAACGCCCGGCCGAGCCGCTGACCGCGCTGCTCGAGGCGCCGCTCGCCGTGATCCCCGACGTCGTCGCCGTGGCGGACCCCGCCGTCCTCGAGCCGGCCGCCGAGGTGCTGCCTCCTGCCGTCGGGGAGCCCGTGTCGGCGCTCTCCCGGGCGCTGGTCACCGTCCCGGGCGTGCTCGTCGAGCGGCTCGAGCCGGCGGTGCCGCCACTGCCCGCGGTCCCCGTCGTGGTGCCGGCGACCCCGGTCGCGGCCGGGCCGGTCGTTCCGGAGGCGACCACCCCGGGTACGGCCGCCCCGCTCCCGGCGCCGGGCGTCGAGGCGCCCTGGCCGCAGCCGGCGCCCCGCGCCGCCGCCCCCGCGCCGGCCGACGGTGCGCTCGCGGGCGCCGTCGCCGACGCCGCTCCCCCGAGCCCGTCGCCGGGCGCGGCGGTCCCCGTCCCCGCGCCCGGCGACGGCTCGCGCACGACGTCCTCCGGCGGCTCGGACACCGGCCCCGCCGCCGTCCCGGGCGCCGTGGCCGACGTCCCCGCGCCGACCGGTGCCGACCGGCCGGATGCGGCGCCCGGCAGCGCCCGCGGCGTCGTCGTCGACCCCTCCTTCTCCCCCGACTGAGCGGCGCCCGGCCGGCCACGCGGCCGGCACGGCGCATCCGCCGGTCCCCGCGGACCGGTCCACTCAGTCCTGGAGGAGAAGTCATGAACGCATGGGTGCGGCGGGGCCTGCGGACGGCCCTGCTCGCCGGGGGCCTGCTGGCCGCCGGCACCGGGGTCGCGGCGGCCGACGAGAACGACGTCGCCGCCGAGGCCGCCGGGGCGATCGCCACCGTCCCCGTCGCCGACGGGGCCGTCCTCGACGTCCCGCTGCTGGCGGGGACGGGCGGCGACCTCGACGTCGCCGGGCTGCTGGAGGTCCGGGAGGCCACCGCGTCGCCCGATCCGGACGGCGACCTGGCGGCCACCGTCCCGGTGCACACCGCGGGCGCCGACCGCGGCACCGCCACCACCGTGTCGACCCCGCTGGTGCGCGGCGACGCCACGGGACCGCGGCAGGACGCCGTCGTGCTGCCGGTCAGCGCCGAGGCCGGCGCGCCGACCACCGTCACGCTGCCCGACCGGCCGGGCGACGGCGAGGAGCACCGGGAGCAGCTGCTCCTCCTCCCCCTCGACCTGCTGCCCGGGTTCGGGGAGGACGACCTGCCCGGCACCACCGTCGACCTCGACCTGGCCGACCTCCTCGGGTCGGACGGCGGTGCGGTGATCGGCGTCCCGGTGAACGAGGGCCACGACGGTCGTCCGGGCGACGGCCTGGTGCGGGTCACGCTGCCGTTCCCGGGCCACGGCCACGGGGACGGGTCGGGGCCCGGTCACGGTCCCTCGCCCGTTCCCGGTCACGCCCCGGGAAGCGGCTCCGGCACGGGGACCGACGGCGGGGACCGTGCGCCGCGGAGCCCCGGTTCGCCCGGCGCCGGGGCGCGGACGCACGGCGGCGGGCTGCTCTGCACCGACCCGGTGGGCGTCCCGGCCGCTCCGAGCGGTGCGCCGGCCGGTGGCGCGGTCCCGGCGACCGGACCGTCGGGCGGCGGCACCGGCGGTACCCGGGGCGACGCGTGCGGCATCGGCACCGCGTCGGCGGGCCGGCCGGCACCGGCGTCCGAGCGGTCGCCGAGCGGCCTGCCGGCGGCGGTGGGCCTGCTGGTCCTCGGCGCCGTCCTGGTGCTGGCGACGGCCGGCCGCGGACAGCGGGCGCGGCGCGGCTGACCCGCCGCGGGTCGCCCGGCCGGTACCGCCGGCCGGGCGACCCGGTCCTCCCGAGGAGCGACGCCGACCCTGCGGGGGCCCGTGGGGTCAGTACGGCGCGGCCAGTGCTCCCAGGGTGCGACCGGTCAGCTGCCCGGGGGCCGCGGGGTCGGCCGGCGGGTCCTGCTCCCACTCCCCCAGCCGGACCGAGGCGTCGACGACGAGCCTGCAGCGCTCGAACCGCCGCTCGCCGAAACGCTGCAGCACACCGTGGACGTCGTCGTCCGCGGCGAGCATCGCGGCCAGGACGACGGAGTCCTCGATCGCCATGCCGACGCCGTAGGCGATGTGCGGGGTGGTCGTGTGGACGGCGTCCCCGATCAGCACGCAGCGCCCGCGCGACCACGGCAGCGGCACGAGCAGCGCCTGCAGCGAGCGCAGGTCGACGTCGCCGGCGAGCGCCTCGGCGACGGCCGGCACGTGGCCGCCGAACGGGGCGAGCTGCTCGCGCAGCGCCGCGAGCAGCCGCTCCCGCGGCGGTCGCTCGGCCCCGGTGTCGGTCTGCAGCATCCACAGGTAGAGCGCGTCGTCGGCGATCGGGACCAGACCGACCTTGCCCAGCCGCGGACCGCCGTCGAGCATCGAGTAGCGGTCGACCTGCGGCGGCCGCGGGGCCGCGGCGCGCCAGATGAGCTGGCCGGTCCGACGGGGTTCCGGCGCGTCCGGGAGGACCAGCGGGCGGGTGCGGGAGTGCAGCCCGTCCGCGCCGATCACGACGTCGAAGGACTCCGTGGAGCCGTCGGAGAGCCGGGCACCGACCCGGTCGCCGGAGTCGGTCAGCGCGGTGGCCGTCGTCCCGAGGCGCAGCTCGGCCCCCGACGTCCGGACGGCGTCGAGCAGGACCTCGGCGAGGTGAGCTCGAGAGATCGCCACCATCGCGGGCTTTTCCTCGACCAGGGACGGCGGCGCGAGCACGTGCCGGACGGCGCCCCGGGCGTCGCAGACGTCGATCTCGCGGTGCACGTAGCCGCGCTCGGCGCAGGCCTCCACCAGGCCGAGCGAGTCCAGCGCGCGCAGCGGCGAGTTCTGCAGCATGAGGCCGACGCCGGCCGGCCGGACCTCGGGCTCGACCTCCACGACGACGACGTCGACGCCGCGGCGGGCCAGCGCCACCGCCGCGGTGCACCCGGCCGGGCCCGCGCCGATCACCAGCGCCCTCACGCCGCACCGCCGAGGTGCGCCCGCAGGAAGGCGGCGACGAGGCCGAGCGTGCGGGGCGCGTCGAACGCCGGGTCCTCGTGGCTGGCGCCGCCGACGAGCACGAGCGTCGAGTCCGCCCCCGCGTCGACCAGCGCCTCGTGGAGCACCGTCGACTGCACGGTCGGCACGAGTCGGTCGCGGTCGCCGTGCATGACCAGGAACGGCGGCGCCCCGGCGTGGGCGAGCCAGCGCGGGCTGGCCGCCCGCGCCGCAGCGGGGTCGGCCAGCACGTCCGCGACGCCGAGCAGCTCCCCCTCGAAGTCCGGCAGGAACCGGGGCTCCAGCGGTGGTCGCAGCGCGGCCCGCAGCAGGTCGGTCGTCGCGAACCAGGTGACGACGGCGGCCACCGGCGTCGGCGGGGTGAGCGCCGCCAGGGCGGCGAGGTGGCCCCCGGCCGAGGCGCCCCACAGCGCGATCCGCGAGCCGTCGGCGCCGTGCTCGGCGGCGTGCTGCTGCAGCCACGTGACGGCCGCACGCACGTCCTCCTGCTGCGCCGGGTGCGGCGCCTCGGTGGACGGCCGGTAGTCCACCGACGCCACGGCGAAGCCGTGGGCGGCCAGGCCGCGCAGCCGCTCGGGGTGGTCCGACCGCGAGCCGAACTTCCAGCTGCCGCCGTGCAGGTGCACGACCACCGGGGGCGGCGCGGCGGTCTCGGGCACGTGCAGGTCGAGGGCGAGGGGACGGTCGCCGCGGACCGCGTACACGATCCCGGGCGTGGTGGTGACGGCTGGCACGGCGGGCGGCTCCTCGGGCGGGTGGACGGGGGCTCAGGCTGCGCGCTGCAGCAGGTCCGCGGCGCCGACCGGGCTGCCGTCGGCCAGCCAGATCTGCAGCGCGGCGGGGCGCAGGAGGTTGTCGGCGGCGAGCAGCGCGGCGCCGGTGACGCCCTCGGTGGGGTCGAGGGACGCGGTGCGGATGGTCAGGTCCCGCGCGGCGAGCTCGATCGTGCCGTCGAGCACCGCGGCCCGGAACTCGTCGACGAACAGCGGACCGGTCCGCAGCACGCCGCCACCCAGGACGAGCGTGCCCGGGTTGGCGAAGTTGACGACGCCGGCGATCGCCGTCCCGGTGACCCGCGCCGCGCGGCTCACCGCCGCGCGCACCACCTCGTCGCCGGCGGCCGTGGCGGCGCCGATGTCCTCGCCGGTGATCCGGCCGGCGCGGGCCAGGCGCTCGGCGAGCACGGGGCTGCGGCCGGCGCGGGCCTCCTCGGTGAGCGCGGCGACGAGCGCCCAGCCGGCGGCCACCGCCTCCAGGCACCCGGTCTTGCCGCAGCGGCAGCGCGCCAGCGGGTCGTCGGTCACCCGCACGTGCCCGATGTCGCCGGCCGCGCCGCTGTCGCCGCGGTGCAGCCGGCCGCCGGTCACCAGCCCGCTGCCGATACCGGTGGCCACCTTGACGTAGAGCAGGTCGCGGCGCTCCCGCGGCACGCCGCGTTCCCACTCGCCGAGCGCCCGGAGGTTGACCTCGTTGTCCACCCACACCGGCACCCCGCGCCGCGCGGCGAACCACGACCGCACGTCGAAGCCGGCCCAGCCCGGGATGGCCGGCGGGACGACGACGCGGCCGTGGGGGTAGTCCATCGGCCCGGGCAACCCGAGGGACACCGCCCAGACGGGCGCCCCGTCGTCCACCCGGCGCAGCAGCTCCCCGAACGCCTCGTCCACGGCGCGCAGGACCCGCTCCGGCCCGTCCTGCACGTCGATCGCGCGGAACCCCGCGGCCAGCGCCCGGCCGTCGAGGTCGGTGACGGCGGCGTGCAGGGACACCTCGCCGAGCGCCGCCACGAGCAGGCGGCCGGCCTCGGTGCGGAAGCGCACCGCCCGCGACGGCCGGCCGCGCTGGCCCGACGGGACGGCGTCGACCTCGGCGAGCACCCCGAGGTCGACGCCCTCGCGCAGCCGGTCGTTGACGGCGGTGCGGCCGAGGCCGGTGACCGCCTCGAGCTCGGGGCGGGTGACCGCGGTGCCGGCCCGCACCAGGTCGACGATCCGCGCCAGGACGAGGACGTCGCGGGCGGAGGGCTGCGGCTGCACCGGCGCGGGCCTAGTGCCGGGCGGCCGCTGCGGCGGCCGGGACGGCCCGGTCGAAGCGGGAGGTGTCGCCGGCGTAGTAGGGCCAGACCCGCCACCGCGCCGCGCCGGCGCGCTCGGGCGGGCCGAGGGTCACCTCGCCGGTGGCCGCCCACTCCACGCCGCGGACGAGCAGCGTCATGAACGGCAGCCTGCGGAAGGTGTCCCAGTCGTGCCCCAGGGTCACGCAGAAGCTGCGCCCGGCGCCCCACTCGTTCACCCAGGCCAGCGGCTGGTCGGTGTTCATGCCGGGCAGCGCGTCGAGCCCACCGGGCGGGATGACCACCGGCGTGTGCGCGTTCGGCCAGCCCGCGCGGCGGTAGCTGTCGACGTCGTCGAAGACGGTCAGCAGCACCTGCGCCGACGGGTCCATCCGCGCACCGGTCAGGACGTCGTCGTTGACCACCGACCACTGCGGCTCGAGGCCCTGGGTGACGGGGTGCCGCGGCTGCGCCGTCCGCACCACCACCTCGCCCTGCGGCCGGGGCCGCAGCCCGGTCTCGCGGGACAGGGTCGCCCCGCGCATCCGGTCGAACTCCTCGGGCCAGCCCCACTCCGGCTCCTGCACCGACGAGCCGTGGAACCAGACCATGCCGCGGCCCTTGTCCCGCACGAACCGCAGCAGCGCCTGCTCGGTCGTCGGGCCGAAGCCCTCCGCGATCGAGTGGTAGTCGTCCCGCCCCTCGTACATGACCAGGACGACGTCGAAGCGGTCGAGCAGCTCGTCGCCGATGCCGCGGAACTCCTCGAGCACCCGCACCCGGAACCGGCCGGTGGACTCCAGCAGCGTCGTCAGCAGGTGCGTGTGGTGGCGGAAGCTGCGGAACTCGTTGTCGTGCTCGACGGTGACCCGGCCGGTGGCCAGCAGGACGTCGATCTTGCCGGGCGTCACGCGTCCGCCGCGACCGAGCGGATGAACCGCACCGACTCCTCCGACTCGACCGTCGGGAAGTACTCCAGGCCGATCGGGCCGTCGTAGCCGGAGGCCCGCAGGACGGCGAGCTGCGCCGCCCAGTCGACCGTGCCGCTGCCCGGCTCGCCGCGGCCGGGCACGTCGGCGAGCTGCACGTACTTCACGAGGCCGGCCGCGTTCGCCAGCTCGGTCGCCGGGTCCTCGCCCTGCGCGATCGAGTGGTAGAGGTCGTAGAGGATGCCGAACGAGGGGTCGTCCACGGCCCGGGCGACGACGACGGCGTCCTCGGTGCGGTCGGTGAGCGCCCCCGGGTGGTCGACCCGGCTGTTCACCGGCTCGAGGACGAACTCGACGCCGGAGCCGCGGTGCCGCGCGACCGCCTCGCGGAACATGTCCGTGATGATCTGGAGGTTCTTGGTCCGGTTCATCCCCGGGAAGCCCACACCCGAGGCGAGCACGATCCGGGGGCACCCGAGGAGCTCCGCGTGCTCGACGGCGACGGCCAGCCCCTCGTGGAACGGGGCGAGGTCGGTGCCCGGGAAGGTGTAGCCCATCCGCGGGCCGGCGAGCAGCGAGGTCAGCTGCACGCCCGTGTCGGCGAGCGCCTTGCCCAGCGAGTCGAGGTCCTTGTCGGTGGAGAACCACATCTCGACGGCGTCGAAGCCCGCCGCCGCGGCGGCGCGGACCCGGTCACCGGCGTCCGCGCCGGCTTCCTTGAAGAGCAGTTCGATGTTGGCGGACAGCTGGTACACGATCAGGCCTCCTGGGCGAGCGCGGCCGTGATCGACCGGCGGATGAGGGCGTGCTGCTTGCGGACGAGGTCGACGGGGTCGGCCTCGTCGAGGTCGGCGAAGGCGTGGCCCTCCCACTCGCTGGAGAAGAAGCCGCCGTAGCCGCCGCGGACGAACTCGCGGACGATCGCCGGGTAGTCGATGGCCGGCTCGTCGCCGTTCTCGTCGATGTCGTAGAACTTCGCGTGCACGTGCACGATCTGCGGCATGATGTCGGCCCACTCGGCGGGGTCGACGTGGCCGTGCATGTTGAACGCCAGCCGGGCGAACGAGCCCAGCGACTCCGGGGCGATCCCGCGGGAGCGCAGGTACTCGACGAACTCGCCGTGCCGGGCGTTGATGTCGGCGTCGGTCGCCCAGATCTCCTGCAGCCGGTCCAGCTCCGCGGGCCCGAGCCCCATCTTCCCGAGCTTGCGCAGGATGGTCGGCGACATGGCGTGCATCGTGGCGCTGAAGTCGGCGACGAAGCCCAGCCGCGGCGAGCCGATCTCCTCGTAGGTCTCGCGGATCTCGAGCACCTTGGGCGAGTTGGGCCCGAGCGGGGCGTGCAGCTCCCAGCCCATCGTCAGGTCGAGCTCCTCGGCCACCGGCAGCAGCCGGCGGATGAGCTCGGGCTTGGCGCTCTGGATCCGCACCAGCGGGAAGCCGAGGGCGTGCGCGCTGCGGAACTGGGTGACGGTGAACTCGTACTCCTCGTCCGGGGTCATGTCCCGGTCGCGGCGGCGGCCCATGTCGAGGTTGCAGCCGAACGAGCTCGGCACGAAGCCGTGCCGGTCGAAGGCGTCCCGCCAGGCGCGCACGAACTCGGGCGTCACCTCGGGGTAGGTGCGGATCGTCTGCGAGGCGACGATCTCGATGCCCGGGCCGATGCCCGCGTCGTCGACGACGTCGAGCAGCCCGGCCAGGTCGTACCGGCCGGCCGCCCACTCGCTGGTCAGCGAGTAGAGCGTGAGGCCGAGCGTGATGGCGCTGCCCTCGACGGCGGGGGCGGCGACGGGTGCGGTCTGCGTGGTCATCGGGCAGCTCCTGCGTGCGCGACCAGCGTGCGCCGGTCGCTGGCGTGGTTGGTGACGTAGACCTGCGGGGCGATCTGCATGTAGGGCAGCCGCAGGTCGACCGTCACCTCGACGTCGACCTCGGCGCCCGCGGCCGGCGGCTGGTCCATCGGCACGACCACCACGAGGCGGTCCTGGATGAACCAGAGCACGTCCCACTGCTCGGCCAGCTCGTCGACCCGGAAGGTCCGCTCCCCCAGCTCCACCCGGAGGTCCTCGGCCGGGATGCTGCGCCCCTCCACCGACACCTCGAGGGAGCTGACGCTCGACAGCCACAGGCTGCGGTACCAGGGCACGGTCAGCGCGATGCCCAGCCCCTCGGGCCTGCGGACGAGGCTGTCGTCGGACAGGACGGTGTCGCCGGTGGCCATCAGAGGCTCGCCTTCCGTTGCTCGTACATGTCGCGGACCATCGGTTCGAGGGTGGTGGGCCACCAGTCGCCGCCGGGCACCGGCTCGCCGAAGCCCTCGGGCAGGTCGAGCGTCACCTCGCCGGTGGCGGCCCACTCGCAGCCGCGGGCGAACAGGCCGCGGAACGAGGGGTGCGACACCGCCTCGGGGCCGTGGCCGATGCCGCTGGCGAACACGCGTCCCTCGCCGTAGCGGTTGGTCCAGACGAGGGCGTGCTCCTCGCCCATGCCCGGCAGCGCGTTCCACTGCGCCGGCACCTGGGTGTAGCGCAGCGGGTTGTCCCAGCCGGTGACCAGCACCTCGACGTCGGCACCGGGCGCCCACTGGAGGTTGACGTACAGGTCGTCGTCGTAGTGCGGCACGAACTCCGGCATCCCCGCGGTGATCGGGTGGCCGGGGGCGACGACGTGCAGCCGGAAGTCGTCGATGGGTGCTCGGCGGCTGCAGTGCTCGCGCATGACACCGCCGGCCATCGCCTCGAAGTCGTCCTCCCAGCCGGCGCCCATCTGCAGCGAGGCGTGGTAGACGACGACGCCCTTCCCGCCGGCGACGAAGTCGTAGAGCGCCTGCTCGGTGCCCGTGCCCCAGCGCTTCTCGGGCGCGTGACCCCACGGCTCGAACCGGCCGAAGTAGTTGAGGACGACGAGGTCGTACCCCTCCAGCGTCCCCGGTCCGGCGCCGCGGAACTCCTCGGTGATGCGGACGTCGAACAGCCCGGTCCCCTCGAGGAGCTCCTTCAGCATGGGGGAGACGGTCCGCCAGTCGTGGTGGATGTCGGTGTGCCCGGTGACGATCAGCGCCTTCAGCTCGTCGCCGCCGCCGAGCACGCGCCGGCCGATGTCAGGCACGGGCGGTCTCCCTCTCCAGGATCGGGCGCAGCTCGCGCTGCACGAGGTAGCCGGCCAGCAGGGCGCTGGCGGCGGGGTGCGGGCTCTGGTCGCTCTCGACGACGATCCAGCCGGAGTAGCCGGCGTCCCGCAGCGCGCGGGTGACCGCCGGGAAGTCGACGAGCCCCCCGTCGGCGCCGGGCTCGGCGAACCAGCGCGGCACCTCGCGGGCGCCGCCCCGCACGCGCACCGTCCAGTGCGCGTGCGGCTGCAGGTACTCCTCGTCGTCGTCGACGGCGAGCGCGTCCTTGAACTGGACGTGCCGGACGCGCTCGCCGTACCGCTCGATCACGCTGACCGGGTCGATGCCCCCGACGGTCAGCTCACCGGTGTCGAGGGCCAGCCCCACCAGTGCCGCATCCGTGCGGTCCAGGAGGCGGTCCACGTGGTCGCGGCGCAGCGCGGAGAGGAAGTCGACGTGCAGGGCGAGGCGTACGCCGTGCTCCGCCGTCGCCCGCCCGACCGTCTCCCAGCACGCGGCGACCCGGCCGAGCGCGTCGTCGTCCAGGGGCTCCACGTCCCCGGCACCGGGGACCGGACGGACGAGCAGCACCGAGCCGCCCAGCTCGGCGAGCGCTCCGCCGAGCCAGCTCGCCTTCGCGACCATCTCCGGGACGTCGTCGGCGGACAGCGGTGAGAGCGGGCCGGTCAGGTGCTCCATCGACCGCTCCGCCGGGTCCCAGTACCAGCTGGACACCGCGTCGATCGCGCAGCCGAGCAGGAAGTCCCGGAAGCCGGCCAGGGAGCCGAAGTTGGCGGCGAGCTGCTGGGGGTTGCCCAGCGGCTCCCAGCGGCCGGTGCCGTAGGTCAGCTCGACGCCCTCGAACCCGGCGATCGACATCGTCTTCAGCGCCCGCTCGTGCTGCTCGCGGCGGACGAAGTCGTCGAACTGGGGCTTCCACTGGTTGATCGCGTACGCCCAGCGGATGCCGGTGCCGTGCTCACCCGGTGAGCTCGCGAGCTCGTTCACCTGTAGATCTCCTCGAGGACGTTCTTCGCGTACCAGCGGGAGATCGCGGTGCTCTCGGAGTAGTCGCCGCCCTCCTTGTTGGCCTTGTCGTGCTCGACGGAGATCCAGCCGGTGTAGCCGTGGTCGCGGACGGCGGCCATCAACGCCCGGAAGTCGACCAGGCCCTCGGGCGTGCCCATCTCGTAGAACCACTTGCCGGTGGTGGGCGCCATGATCTCCGAGTCCGGCCGGTGCCGGTGGTCGTCGCCGGTGGCGACGTCCCTGGTGTCCTTGAAGTGGAAGCCCGTCACCCGGTCGGCGTGCCGGCGGTAGAGCGCCACCGGGTCCACGCCGGCGATGCAGTGCTGCGCGGTGTCGACGAACAGGTGCACGTACCGGGGGTCGGTGTACGAGTAGAAGGTCTCGATGTCCGGCTCGCTCTGGATCCCGCAGAAGAACTCGTGGTGGCAGGTCAGCTGCACGCCGTGGCTCGCGGTGATCTCCCCGACCTTGTTCCACAGCTCGGCGGTGTGCTTGAGCTTGTCCTCGGTGATCGGCTCCATGTCGTAGTACAAGGTCGCCGGCATCACGATGATGTTGTCGAGCCGGATCTCCGACCAGCGGCCCATCGTCACGCGGAAGTCCTCGAGGATGTTCTCGTGCGTCTCGGGGATGTGCGGGGCGTAGTTCCGGACGTCGTAGTCGGCGGCGTGGAACGTGTTGACGATCCGCTCCAAGCCGTGGTCGGTCACCATCTCCTGGTACTTCGCCGGGCCGCCGTAGTCGCCGTAGATCTGCCAGATCCGGAAGTCGAAGGTGTCGATCGCGTCGAAGCCGACGGCCTTCACCTGCTTGAGGAAGGCCGACATCGTCTTCACCGAGTGCCACTGGTCGACCGGCCCGGCCGGCCCGTTGCTGCGCCAGTGGTCCATGTAGGACCACTTGATCTTCCGCTCGGCGCTCACTTCGCGATCCCCAGCTCGTGCTGCAGGTACCAGCTGTTGAGCATCGCCAGCTCGGCCGGGTTGCCGCCGTGGTCGCTCTCGACGACGACCCAGCCCGGGTAGCCGTGCTCGCGCAGCGCGGTCACGAAGCCCTTGACGTCGACCAGCCCGCCCTCGGTGCCGAGCTCGAAGAACCAGCGCTCGATCCGCCGTCCGGCCCCGCCCTTGAGCATGGTCGACTCCGCACCCGGCATCCGGTACTCCTCGCCGGTGTCGGCGTAGCGGGTGTCCTTGAGGTGCACGTGGGTGACCCGCTCGGCGTTCTCCCGGTAGAAGGCGACCGGGTCGATGCCGCCGACGGTGAGCTCGGCGGTGTCGAGGGCGAACCCGACGGTCGCCGGGTCGGTGGCGGCGAGCAGTCCGCGCAGCTCGTCGGCCGTGTGCACGGCGCCCAGGCAGTCGTAGTGCAGGGCGAGCCCGAGGCCGGCGGCGGAGGTCAGCTCGCCGACACGGTTCCACACCTCGCCGACGAGCTTGATGCCGTCGGCGTCCAGCGGCGGGCTCATCCAGGCCGAGCCGACCGGGCGGACGACGAGCTGCTCGGCGCCCACGCCGGCCAGGAAGTCGACGAACGGGCGGGCCCACTCGACGATCGCGTCGTGGTCGTCCGGGTTCGCCGTCGACCGGAAGGCGTAGCCCTCCTCCTCCTCGGCGGGGGCCTGAGGGTCCCAGAACATGCTCGAGACGCCCCGCACCTTCGCCCGGCGCAGGAAGTCCAGGAAGCCGGCGTGGCTGCCGTGGTTGAGCAGGATGACCTCGGGCCGGGCGATGTTGTCCCAGCGGCCGGTGCCCGACGCGAGCTCGACGTGGTCGAACCCGCAGGCCGAGACGGTCTTCAGCGCCCGCTGCTGGTCCTCGTGGCGGACGAAGACGTCGAGCCGGAAGTTCCACTGGTTGAGCGCGTACGACCAGCGCAGCGTGTCCCTCATCGCGCGACCCCCAGCTCCGCCTCGGCCTCCGCCTGCGCTTCGGCGAGCACGTTGTCGATGTACCACTTGGCGACTGCGGTGGCCTCGGCGTAGCTGCCGCCGCCGAGCTCTGCCTTGTCGTGCTCGACGGTCAGCCAGCCGTCGTAGCCCGAGCGCACGATCTCCTTCATCAGCGTCGGGAAGTCGACCAGCCCGCCCTCCCCCATCTCGTAGAACCAGCGGGTTACCTGCGGCGCCATCAGCTCGGGGTCCGGCGGGGTGCGGTAGGCCTCGTGCTCGTCGACGTCCTTCGTGTCCTTGAAGTGGAAGCCGGTGCACCGGTCGCGGTAGTCGCGGAACATCTGGACCGGGTCGACGCCGGCGATCGTGTGCTGCGCGGTGTCGCAGAAGAAGTGGACGTACTCCGGGTCGGTGTAGCGGAAGAACGTGTCGAGCTGCTCGCGGGTGCGGATCGCGCCCCAGAACTCGAAGTGGCACGTGGTCTTCATGCCGTGCTCGAGGGTGAGCTTCCCGACCCGGTTCCACAGATCGGCGACGACCTTGATCGTGTCGTCGGTGACCGGCTCGGTCTGGTGGTAGGTGGAGGTCGGCATGACGATGAAGTTCTCGACGCCGGTCAGCCCCTCGCACATGCGCAGCGTGTTCGTGCAGTCGGCGACGATCCGGTCGTGCGTCTCGCGGACGTGCGGCGCCGTGTACCTCGTCGCGGACGGGTAGGCGGAGAAGATCCCGGTGATCTTCTCGAACCCGTTGTCCTGCAGGAACCGCTCGAAGCCCGTCACCGAGCCGTACATGCCGGCCAGCGCGTGCAGGTAGAAGAAGAAGGTGTCGAACCCGGTGAAGCCGAGCGCCGACAGCTGCTTGACGTACCGATCCATGTAGGCGCGGTTGAACGACGGGGGCTGCGGCCCCTGCGGCGTCTCCGTCACCCAGTGGTCCATGTAGGACCACTTCGTCCACACCACGTGGCGATCCCCTCGGTCGAGCGATTTATGCATGTTCTGTGCAGAAACATCCTGGCGGTTCGTGACCGCCGGCACAAACAGTTCCGGCCGATGCGCCCCATCAACGCCGGTGATGCCCGGTGGCGGGCAGCGCGAAGGCCGCCAGGAACGCGGCGAGCTGGAGGCCGGCGCCGACCAGCAGGCCCACGGCGAAGCCGTCGGTCGGCTCCCCCGCAGCCGAGCTGGCGACGGCCACCAGGGCCGCCAGGCCGACGGCACCGCCCACCTGGCGTGACGTCGACAGCAGGCCCGACGCGAGCCCGGCCCGCCCCGGGCCGAGCCCGGTCGTGGCGGTGACGGTGAGCGGGAGCCCCGCGGCGCCGAAGCCCGCCATGGCCAGCGTCATCGGCACCACGACGTCCCACCAGTAGGAACCGCCGCCGTCGATGCGCGCCAGCCAGACCAGCGCCCCGGCGGCGAGCAGCGTGCCGAGCTGGAACAGCCGGCGCGGCCCGAGCCGCTCGATCGCCCGCGAGGACAGCCGGGCGCCGAGCGCGATCCCGACCGCGCCGGGCGCCAGCACGAGGCCGGCCGTGAGCGGGTCCAGTCCCAGCACCTGCTGCAGGTACAGCACCAGGAAGAACATCATGGCCGGCAGCACCCCGCCGGTGAGCGCGGTCAGGGAGTTGGCCACGGTCACCGGACGGACCCGGAGGACCGACAGCGGGACGACGGGCTCCGCCGCCCGCCGTTCGGCTACGACGAACAGCGCACCGAGCAGGAGCGCACCGGCCAGGCAGGCCAGGGCCGGGCCGGAGGTCCAGCCGCGCTCCTCGCCCAGGATCACCGCCGAGACCAGCAGCGCGGTGGCGGCGGTGACCGACACCGACCCGGGCAGGTCCAGCCGCCCGCGCGTGTGGTCCGGCGACCGGCCGGTCAGCGCCCAGGCCGCGACGACCGCCAGCACCGCGCCCAGCGGGACGTTGACGAACAGCACCCAGCGCCAGCTCAGCAACCCGGTCAGCAGGCCGCCGATGACCCCGCCCAGCGCGCTGCCCGAGGCCGCCGCCGCCGTGAGCAGGCTCAGGGCCCGGGCCCGCGCCCGCGGGTCGGCGAACCCGGTCGTGACGAGGCTCAGCGTCGTCGGCACGAGCACCGCTCCCCCGAGCCCCTGCACGAAACGGGCGGCGACCAGCTGCCAGCCCTCCTGGGCCAGGCCGCCGGCCAGGCTGGCGACGGCGAACAGCAGCAGCCCGCCGAGGAAGGCGCGCTTGCGGCCGAACAGGTCGCCGAGCCGCCCGCCGAGCAGCAGGAAGCCGGCGAAGGTGAGCGTGTAGCTGCTCACCACCCACTGCAGACCCGTGGGCGAGAGCCCGAGGCTCTCCTGCATCGGGGGCAGCGCGACGTTGACGATCGAGGTGTCGAGGACGGCGATGAACTGCGCGGCGCATGCGATCGCCAGCAGCACGCCGGGCCGCCGCGGCGGCGCCTGGACGGGCGCCGCCGCGGGATCGGTGACCTTCATCTAGCGGAAGGTGTCCTCGAACTCGGTGTAGGGCTTCGGCGGCTCGGGGTCGAGCGTCTGGGCCCGGTCGTTGGCGTACGGGTGGTACTCCGTCGTCGTCACCGGCTCGTCGACCGGCGGGAGGAACACCGGGACGCCGTCGTCGCCGAACCACGCCAGCTGCGAGTCGTGGCTCTCCTGGTTGTCCTTGGCGAAGGAGATCCAGTCGCGGTTGAACGGGGCGCGGGCCACCTCGTAGCAGCGGAAGTGCCAGATCCGCCACTCACCGTCCTGCTTGACGAAGTCGACGCCGTACTTGCACCAGACCCAGTGCGCCCAGACCGGCTTGCCGTCGACGTCGCCGCCGGAGAACACCCACGGCGGGACGCCCTGGGCCACCTCCGGGTCCATGAGGCCGGACTCGAGGCCGGCCATGATCCAGATGCCCTTGGCGGTCTGCCCGTCGGCGCCGACCTCGACCACCGGCGTGGTCGTGTAGTGGAACAGCAGCTTGCCGATCGGCCTGGGCCGGCCGCGGTGGTAGGCGGTGACCGACTCGTAGGTCGTGTAGACCCCGACGTTGTTGTAGCGCGACCAGATGTCCGGCGTCCCGGGCTTCACCCAGAGCTCGTCGATGATCCGCTGGTCCTCGTAGGCGTTGTGGTAGTGCATGTACCGGTTGAAGACGTTCTCGACCGCGCCGCGGTCCTGCGCGCGGGTGGCGGTCAGCTCGGCGGCGGCGAGCCGCTCCTCCAGTGCCGCGAGGCGCTGCTCGAGCGCCTGGGTCTCCTCGATCGTGGTCATGCGGGGTTCCTGCTCCTCTGCTGGGTGGACGGGGCGGGCTCACGAGGAGCCGGCGGTCCGCGGAAGGGCCGGGGCGTGATCAGCCGGCAGGACGGGGGCACGCGTCCGTCGTCCCCGTCAGGCCTGCCCCTGCAGCGAGCGCAGCAGGGCGTGCTGGCGGCGCACCTGGTCGCGGCCGCGGTACGGCTCCCGCCGGCCCTCGTACTCGCTGGACAGCCACCCGCTCCAGCCCGCGTTCTCCAGCGTCGGGACGATGTCGCCCCACGGGACGTGCAGGTCGTGCAGGTCGTCGTCGATCTCGAAGAACTTGGCCTGGATGAAGTGGGTGTGCGGCAGCACCTCCACCAGGTCGGCCATGGGCACCCGCAGCGGGCGCAGCGGCGGCGGCACGTCGTCCTCGTCGTCGGTGCCCAGCGCCTCCGCGTTCTCGCGGACGGCGGCCGTCTGGAAGATGCCGGTGTCGATGAGCAGCTTGAAGTGCTCGGTGCCGGTCTTCTCGATGAAGTCGACGTAGCCCTGGGTCACCGGGTGCTTGATCGGCGTCGGCGAGTGGATCTCCGGGCAGATGACGACGTCGAGCTCCGCGGCGAGGTCGAGCGAGCGCTCGACGACCTGCTCCCAGATCGGGTGCGGGTCCAGGTCCCAGGAGGTGACGCCGAACTTGGGCCGCACCGAGGTGAACCCGAGCTGCTTCGCCAGCCGCAGGTCCAGCTGCAGCTGCTCGGCGCCCTCCTCGGCGGACAGGTCGCGGCCGTGGAAGCGGGTGGTGTCGACCCACGAGCCGAAGTTGGTCGGCGTCAGGCCGTACCTCTCGACCAGCCGGTGCCAGCCGTCGACCCAGGCGGGGTCCGGCGAGGGGTAGTTCGGCAGGTTGCCCTCGCCGAGGATCTCGATGCCGGTGGCGCCGAGGTCGGCGATGTCGGCGAAGACGTCCTCCAGCGTCATCGAGGTGTAGATGTCGCCGGTGTAGCTGTAGGTCGAGACGCCGTACTTCAGGCCGCCCTCCGGCGCCGGCGGCACGATCACGCCCGACCCCGTGGCGGAGAACTCCGACCGGGCGATCAGCGGCGGGAAGTAGGAGCGCCGCAGGTAGACCGTCACCTCGAGGTGGTGCACGCCCACCGACAGGCCGCCCGGCTTCGGCACGGTGATGGTGGCCGGCTCGTCGAGCTGCCAGCGCGCGTCGGTCGAGGCCCGCAGCTCGTCGAGGGTGAAGGTGCGGCCCTGCAGCGTCCACAGCGGCACGTGGTCGGGGATGCGCTCGCCGTCGACGACGACCTCGACGCCGTCGAGCAGGCTGGCGGGGCCGCCGCGGTAGTTGGGGTTGCGCAGCCGGAACGAGAAGCCGGTGACCCGGCCGTCCTCGACGACGTTGCGGAAGCCCCGCCCCTGGATGATCGGGAACTCGAGCACGGTCACTCCCCTTCGCGGAGTTCGGTGGCCAGCGCCGTGGCCCCGCGGACGGCGAGGGCGACGCTGGTGAGGGTGGGGTTCATCGAGTTGGCGGTCGGGATGAGCCCGTTGCCGGCGAGCACGAGGCCGGGCACGCCCCAGACCCGCGACCACGGGTCGCAGACGCTGGTGCCGTCGTCGGCCGCGCCCATGCGGACGGTGCCCATGTAGTGCAGCGAGCTGCCGGCGGGCATGACCTTGGGCATGCCGTCGACGAACTCGCCGAGCGCGGCGGCCGCGCGGGCCTGGTGCTTGCGCGCCCGCTCGAAGTCGGCCTCCTCCAGCTCCGTGAGCTCGTAGGCGATCCGGATGCCGGGCAGCCCGTTCTCGTCGGGCTGGTCGTCGTCGAAGGTGAGCCGGTCCTCCGGCCGCGGGCGCTTGCGGATGCCCCAGCCCATGCCGACGTAGCCGCCCGGGTTGTCGCGGAACCGGCTGCCCTCCGGCAGCGGGGCCGGGCAGACCGGGCTGAACATCATCTGGGCGGAGTAGGGGTGCCGCTCCTCGTCGAACGGGATCGCCACGATGGCCCGGATCGGGTCGACCGCGGCGCCCGGGTCCTGCTCGGGCAGCACGTCCGGCCGCACCGCGACGACGCCGAACAGCAGCGGGTGCTCGGTGAGGTACCGCCCGAGCGCCTCCGGCCGGATGCCGGAGGCCCACAGCAGCTGCGGGGTGCGCAGGGCGTCGGCGGCCAGGACGACGACGTCGGCCCGGACCTCCTCCTCCGCGCCGGTCCGCTGGTCGCGCAGGACGGCGCCGACGGCCCGGTCGCCGTCGCGGAGCACCCGGACGCACAGCGTCTCCGGCCGCAGGGTGAACCGGTCGGCGTGCGCACCCTCGGCCAGCGGGCCCAGGACGACGTCGGTGCCGCTCCACCGCAGCGAGCCGTCGGCCCGGGGGTCGGCGGCCACCGGCAGCGGTCGGACCGTGATGCCGTCGGGGGCGAACTCGTCGCGGATCCGCCGCAGGATCGCCGCGGCCTGCGGGGAGCCGTCGAACGACGGCCGGTGCACGTGCAGCAGCGCCTCGGCGGCGACGACGTGCTGCTCCCACTCCGCGTCGTCGATGAACGGCACCTTCTCCGGGCCGGTGGGCCGCGGCGTGGCGCACGTCCAGTGCACGCCCTGCCCGCCGACGCAGGTGGCGCCGGCGGCGGCCGGCATGCCGGCCGAGCCCTCGGCGGCCCGGCCGATCAGGTGGGTCCCCTGGCGGGCGGTGATCGTGCCCTCCACGACGACGCCGCCGGGGATGCCGGACACGCCGCTCTCGGTGGCCCGGCCCTGGGACGCCAGCCGCGCGGCGGCCTGCTCGTCCGGGTCGGGGACGTTCTTCACGTTCATCCCGGGCGGGGTGGTGACGACGGGGCCGGCCTCCACCATGAGCACTGACACGTCGGGCACCTGCTCGAGGAGCAGCCGGGCGTAGGTGGCGCCGGTCGGCCCGCTGCCGACGATCAGGACGCGGGGGGTCATGCGGAGGCCTCCTGGGGGACGGCGCCGAGCTCGCGGACGAGCGCGCGGGCGGTGAGGACGCCGAGCGCGACGGCGGTGAGGGTGGGGTTGCACGCGGTGGCGGTCGGGATGACGTTGTTGCCGCCGACGTAGAGGTTCGCCGTCCCCCAGACCCGGCCGGTGGGGTCGCAGACGCTCGTGCCGTCGTCGGCCGCGCCCATGCGGGTGGTGCCGAGGTAGTGCAGCGAGCTGCCGGCCGGCATGACGAACGGGTCGCCGAGGGGGCGGCCGAGCGCCCGGGCGGCCTCGGCGATCTGGGCCTTGGCGGCGGCGATCGACGCCTCGTCGGCGGCGCTGAGGGCGTAGTCGATCCGGATCGCCGGCAGGCCGTGCTCGTCGGCGGCGTCCTCGTCGAACCAGACCCGGTTGTCGGGCGAGAGCTCCTTCTTGCAGAACCAGCCGAGGCCGACGACCTGGCCGGGGCGCACCGTGACGCCCGGGTCGAGCGGCACCGGCGAGGCGTCCATCTGCATGACCTGGCCGTGGAACGGGCGGTCGGCGGCGTAGGGCACCCAGGAGACGCCGGAGACGGGCACGATCGCGCCGCCGCCGGGCGCCGCCGAGGCGGTCACCGGGAGGTCGGCGTCGACCGGGGCGTCGGCGGGCACGAACTCCTCGGCCAGCACCGACGCCGCCATGATCTGCGGGTGCTCGGTCAGGTACCGGCCGAGGGCCTCGGGGCGGACGCCGGAGGCCCAGAGCAGCTGCGGGGTGCGGAAGGCGTCGGCCGCCACCACCACGGCCCGCGCGGCGACGGTCGACCGCTCCCCCGTGGCGAGGTCGACGACCTCGACGCCCGTGACGCGGTCGCCGTCGAGGACCACCCGGCGGGCCAGCGTGCCGGCCCGCAGCTCGACCTCCGGCCGCTGCCAGAGGTCGCCGGCGATGATGGCCGGGCCGGTCCAGTGCAGCGCGCCGTCCTCCCCCACGGTCACCGCGACGGGCATCGCGCCCACCGGGCGCCGGCCCGGCCGGTCGAAGAGCTCGCCGAGCACCTTCTGCACGGCGCCGATCAGCGGGGCCCGGTCGAAGGCGTGGGTGGTGACCGCGAGCAGTTCCTCGGCGCGGGTCAGCGCCTCGTCGAGGACGGCGGGCTCGACGCAGCCGGGCACCTCGTCGTCGACCGGGCGCGGGCAGGCGGCGGTCCAGTGCGCGCCCATCCCGCCGACGTTGGTCGACATGGCCGCGTTGGGCATGCTCTCCGCGCCGACCAGCACGGTGCCCGGCCGCGCGGGGGTGCCGCCGGGCAGCGGGGGCGCCGCGGGGGTCAGCTCCGCCAGCGCGGCGTCGCGCGCGTCGACGTCGGCGATGTTCTTGACGTGCCCGCCGGCCACCTCGCCCACGACGCCGCCGGCCTCGAGCACCAGCACCCGCAGCGCGGCGTCGGCGTCGGCCAGCTCGCGGGCCACCGCCGTCCCGACCGGTCCGGACCCGACGACGACGACGTCGTACGTCCCGCTCATCGCGCCACCGCCGGCTGCGCTGCGAGCAGGCGCTGGAGCATGTCGTGCTGGGCGCGGACCTGGTCGAAGGCGTTGTGCCGGTCGCTGTAGGCGTGCGCCTCGTACTCGCTGGAGATGAAGCCGGTGTAGCCCTGCTCGACCAGCACGCGGGCGACCGCCGGCCAGTCGATGGACGGGTCGGTGAGCCCGTCCGGACCCTCCTCGATCCCGTAGAACTTGCCGTGCACGTGCACGACGTGCGGGAAGAAGTCGGCCCACCGCTCGGGCGCCATGCGCCCGTGCATGGTGAACAGCATCTTGAGGTTGCCCACCTGCGCCGGGGTTGCGCCGGCCTCGGCGGCGCGGCGCTCCAGCTCGGGGAACTTCTCCGCGGTCGGGCCGGGCTCGGCCCACAGCTGCTCGGTGAGCGCGGTGAGCTCCGGGGCGATGCCGGCGGCGCGGTGCGCGTCGTGCACGGCGCCGGGGACCGCCCGCATGGACGAGCTCATGTCGGGGATGAAGCCCAGCCACGGGGTGTCCAGCCGGGTGAACAGCTCCTCGAGCGCCGCCACCGGGGGCGCCTCGATGGTCAGCGGGGCGTGGATCTCCACGCCGACCTTGACCCCGAGCTCCTCGGCCAGCGGCAGCAGCCGCTCCAGGGTCGCCGGGCTCGTCTCGACCCCGACGCGGGTGACCGGGAAGCCCAGCGCCGCGGCGCCGCGCACCTGGACGGCGACGTACTCGTAGGACTCCTCGTCGCTCAGCAGCCGGCCCGGGTAGAGGCCGAGGTCGTTGTTGATCGCCAGGCACGACGGGGTCAGCCCGGAGCCCTCGATCACGCCGCGGACCTCGCGGACCTGCTCGTCGGACGGCCGCGGCCAGCCGCGCAGCGACTGGAAGGCGACCATCTCCAGGCCCGGCCCGAGGTCGCGGGCGGCCACCTCGGCGACCAGGGAGGCGAGGTCGCGGCCGGGCTTGCGCTGCTCGAGGGTGAGGGAGAACAGGGTGGTGCCCAGGCGCGGCAGGCCGGGCGCGGTGTCGGTCACGGTCGGGCTCCCGCGGCGGTGAGGGTCTTGTCGGTGGCGCTGGGCGCCACCAGCGGCACCCGGTCGGGGCCGGTGAGGATGTAGGGGATCGACAGGCCCAGCAGCAGCTGCACGCGGTGCTCGCGGCCGGGCGAGGTCGGCACCTGCGTGTGCAGCACCACCGGGTCGGTGGTGAACCAGTACTCGTCGCCCTTCCCGGCCAGCTCGGCGAAGTCGTACCGGTGCCCGTTGACCGTCACCGCCAGGCTCGCCGGGTCGATCCGCTCCCCGTCGACGGTCAGGTCGACGCGCGCGAGCGAGGGCAGCGGCAGCGCCCGGTACCAGTGCGAGTAGACGGCGATGTCCAGGCCGTCGGGGGTGGCGGTGAGCGAGTCGGCGCGCACCACCTGGTCGTCCAGGGGTCCCATCAGGAGTTCCTCTCAGGTGGCGAGCGTGAGCCGCTTGGTGTCGCGGCCGCCGCCGGGCACGGGCATGTAGGAGATGCGCAGGCGGACGACGACGGTGACGTCGTGCTCGCCGGGCGCGAGGGGCTCGTCGGTCTCGAAGGACAGCTGCGCCCGCTCCCCCATCTCCCAGCGGTCGTCGGTGACGGTGGGCAGCTCGGCGAAGGTGTAGGTGGTGCCGTGCACCGTGAAGGTGGTGCGCGCGGCAGGGACCGGCCGGCCGTCGAGGACGAGCTCGACGGCCTCGACCATCGACAGGGTGAGGCCGCGGTAGTACGGCATCCGGACCTCGACGACGCCGCCGGTGCGGCCGTCGTCCAGGGCGCGGAAGCCCTCCTCGCAGACGATGTACTTGTCGAACATCAGGCGTCGTCTCCCAGGAGTCGCGCGAACATCGCGTGCTGGCGGCGGACCTGCTCCACGGAGTCCACGGGGAAGGCGTCCTGGATGTGCCGGTTGCCCTCGTACTCGCTGGACAGGTAGCCGTCGAAGCCGCCCTCGACCAGCACCGGGACGATCTCGTCGTAGGGGATCGAGTACTCGTACTCCCGCCCTGTCGACTCATCGAGGGCCATCTCGTAGAACTTCGCCTGGATGTGCCCGATGAGGGGCATGTGCTCGAGCATCGCCTTGGGCTCGGACCAGATGTAGTGCGTCGACTGCCGGGCCAGCCCGAAGTCGACCGGGCCGCCGCCGCGGTAGTTGACGATGTCGGCCAGCGCGTGGGTGTCGCCGTGGTCGTCGTAGGTCTTCACGATCAGGTCGACCAGTTCCGGCTTGGCGCCGTCGCGCAGCGCCCGCTCGGCGACCACCCGCGGGAAGCGCTCCACGTAGGTGCCCATGTCGGGCATCAGGCCCAGCGCCGGCGAACCGGTCCGGTGCATCACCTCGAGGTGCTGCAGGATCCACGGGTGCTCGTAGTGGAAGGGCGCGTGCACCTCCAGCAGCAGCCGCACGCCGGCGTCCTCGGCGTACGGGGCCGCGGCCGCCATGACCTCGGGCGGGGTGTTGATGATCGCGCGGACCACCTTCGCCCCCAGCCGGACGGCGATGTCGACGTCCCGGCGCACCGAGGCGACCTGCTCCTCGAGGGTCAGCCACCGGTCGGGGTGCAGCTTGGTGTCGAGGAAGAGGTCGGTGGCGACCGGCGTCGCCCCGTAGGTCTCCATCCAGCCGAACCACGAGTCGAGGAACTCGTCGGAGACGTGCGGGAAACCCGGGATCATCTGCTCGGGGATGATCTCGATGCCCCGCGCGCCGAAGGCCGCGGCCTCGCGGATGCAGTCCTCGACCGACATCGTGCGGAGGAAGTACTCCTCCTGGAACGAGTAGAGGCTGACGCCCCGCTTGACGCCGTGCGCGCTCATGCCGTCCCCCTCAGGCGGTGGCCGCGGCGAGCCGCGGCGTCGTCGGGGCCAGGGCCTGCCCGGTGGCCGGGTCGAAGAAGTGCAGGGCCGACGGCGGGACGGCGAACTGCGCGCGGGTGCCCTCGCGGACCCCGGTCCAGCCGTTGAGCCGGGCGAGGACCACGCTGCCCGTGCCCAGCCGGCGCAGGTCCTCGGCGGCGGCCGCGTCGATGTCTGCGGCGATCTCGACCGTGGCGTCGTTGACCACGGGCTCGGCGTCGATGCGCAGGTGCACGAGCTTCTCCGGCGGGATGTTCTCGACCACCTCGACGTCGGCGGCCAGGCGCGGCCAGCTCGGATCGGCGTCGGCGGCGTCGCGCAGCGCCTCGGGCCGGAAGCCGAGGGCGACCGGGGTGGCGTCGGCGCCGGCCAGCTCGGGGGCGAGCGTCCCGGCCGGCAGCGCCAGCCGCTGGGAGCCGACGACCAGCTCGCGGCCGCCCACCACGGTGGCCGAGACGACGTTCATCGGCGGCGAGCCGATGAACTCGGCGACGAACAGGTTGGCCGGCGCGTCGTAGAGCTCGTCGGGCGTGCCCAGCTGCTGCAGCACGCCCTTGCGCAGCACGGCGATGCGGTCGCCCATCGTCATCGCCTCGACCTGGTCGTGGGTGACGTAGAGCGTGGTGACGCCGTACTCGCGCTGCAGGCCGCGGATCTCGGCGCGCATCTGGCCGCGCAGCTTGGCGTCGAGGTTGGACAGCGGCTCGTCCATGAGGAAGGCCTGCGGGGTGCGGACGATGGCCCGGCCCATCGCCACGCGCTGCCGCTGGCCGCCCGAGAGCGCCTTGGGCTTGCGGTGCAGCAGCTCGGTGAGGCCGAGGGCCTCGGCCGCGCGCTCGACGCGGTTCCTCGTCTCATCCTTCGGCACGCCGGCGCAGGTCAGCGGGAAGGCGATGTTGTCGCGCACCGACATGTGCGGGTAGAGCGCGTAGCTCTGGAAGACCATCGCGATGTCGCGCTGCGAGGGGTGCACGTCGGTGACGTCGCGGTCGCCGATCAGCAGCCGGCCCCCGGAGATCTCCTCCAGGCCGGCGGCCATGCGCAGCGCCGTCGTCTTGCCGCAGCCGGACGGGCCGACCAGCACGAGGAACTCGCCGTCGGCGACGGCCAGGTCGAACTCGGAGACGGCCTGGGTGCCGTCCGGGTACCGCTTGGTGATGCGGTCGAAGGTGATCGATGCCATGGGAGCTCCTCAGACGGTGTGCTTGCGGAAGTCGACCCAGCCCGGGAGCTCCCAGGGCCGGACCAGCGCCTCGCGCAGGCGGGTGGCCAGGTCGGCGGCGTCGGGCAGCGGGGCGCTGCGGCCGTCGCCGCGGGTGTAGACGCGGCAGGTGAGCGCCGACGGCGCGTCGGACGGGAAGAGGTCGCGCCCGCCCACCCGGAACGTGGGCGACCCCGGGAAGCCGAGCGCCTGCGCCTCGTCCCGGGTGCGGACCTCGCGGCGGACGACGTGCACCTCTCCCCTGCCGAGCTCGGCGAGGGTCTTCTCGAGCAGCTCGGCCGCCTGCCCGTGCGTCGGGCAGCCCTCCCACCAGAGCAGCTCGACCCGCCACTTGACCGAGCAGCCCGCCGGCGGGGTGCTCGGCCGGGCCACGTCGCGGCCGGCGAGGACGTCGTCGAGGGCCTCGCGCACCCACGCGGCGCGCTGCGCCGGGTCGTCGTGGTCGCCGTCCGGCGCGCCGTGGTAGCGGACGACGCCGGTGCGGTCGACGACGAACACCTCGGGCGTGGCCGTGGCGCCGTAGGCGCGCGCGGCCGACTGCTCGGCGTCGCGGAGGAACGGCCCGGCCAGCTCGCCGGCGGCGATCCGCGCCCGCATGCCGTCGACGCCGTCCTCGGGGTGGTCGGCCTCGTCGTTGCTCACGACCTGGAGCACGGCGACGTCGCGGCCGGCGTAGTCGCGGGCGAGGTCCTGGACGCGGTCGTGCCAGGCCCGGGCGTAGGGGCAGCCGTTGGCGGTGAAGACGACCACGGTCGCCGCGTGCGCGCCGGGCTCGAGCCGGTGGACGGCGCCGTCCGGGTCGGGCAGCGCGAGCGGCGGGGCGGGGTCGCCGACGGCGAGACGGGTCATCGGACACGGCCTTTCATCGGACACGGCCTTCCGTTCGGACGGTCGCGCGCTGCACGAGCGGCACGCCGGGGGCCTGCTGGATGTAGGGGATGCGGACGGCGAGGTCGACCTCCACCGCGGAGTGGTCACCGGTGGCCGCCGGGGCGTCGAGCACGACGTCGAGGGCGTCGCGCAGGTCCCACCAGGCGTCCGAGCCCGCCGCGGCGGCGACCGGCCCGGCGAAGCCGCCGGTGGCGACCTGCCGGACGGCGACCGGGGCGCCGTCGACCCGCACCTCGACCGACTCCAGGCAGGACAGCGGCAGCGAGCGGTACCAGGGCAGGTGCAGGGCGAGGCCCAGCCGGCCGTCGCGGGCCGCGAGCGCGTCGGGGCGCAGGGTCCCCTCGGTCATCGTCACGCGGTCACCGCCGTCCTCTCGTGCAGCTCGCGCAGCAGGGCGACGTGCGCGGCGGTGAGGGCGACGGCGTCGACGTCGGCGCGGTCGAGCAGCTCGTGGCCACCCCACTCGCTGACCAGGGCGCCGTCGTAGCCCACCGCGTCGAGGGCGGCCAGCCACGCGCCGTGCGGCTCGCGCACCGACTCGACGTCGGGGTCCCAGTACTTGGCGTGCGCGTGCCGGACGAGCGGCAGGGCGTCCTGCCAGGCGGCCACGGTCGACCGGCCGCAGCGGCCCAGCACGCCGGCCACGAGGGTGGTCAGCTCCGCCTGCCGAGGGTGCCCGGCGACGGCGCCGAGCGCGGCGCCGATGCGCGGGCCGATCGGGCCGTCGGCCGCCCAGGCGCGGTGCACGGCCGCGACGCCGTCCTCGTCCAGGCCGAGCCGGCGCAGCGCGGTGCCGAGGGCGGCCGGCAGCGCCGGGGTGGTCAGGCTGGCGTCGATCGTCAGCCCCAGGTAGGGGGTACCGGTCGCGGCCTGCAGCTCGGCGAGCTCGGTGACGGCGGGGGCGTCGGGCGGGGTGCTCCCCTGCACCTCGAAGGTGAGGACCACGCCGAGCCGCTCCGCCTCGGCGGCGACCCGGCGCAGCAGGCCGCTGTCCATGCCGAGGGTCGCCCGCACGACGGGGAAGCCGAGCCGGGCAGCGGCGGCCAGCTGCGGGGCGATGTCGTCGAACGCCTCGTCGGCGGTCATCGGCCGGCCGGGACGGCGGTGGGTGTCGGTGTAGACGGCGAGCGCGACCGGCACGAGGCCCAGCCGGTCGACCGCGTCGCGGAAGGCCCGCTCGTCGTCCCCCGGCACGGCCGGGAAGCCGCGCCACGCCTGGTGCCCGATCACCTCGACCGCCGGCCCGGCCCCGGCGGCGGCGAGCCGCTCGAGCAGCGGCACCAGCTCGGCACCGGCCCGGAACTCCGGCGTCAGCGAGAACAGCGTCGTCCCCAGCAGCGCCATGTCAGGCGACCTCGACCCAGCTGCTGGTGCGCGAGGACTCGAGGACGGCCGCGGTGATCCGGGCGGCGCGCAGGCCGTCGGCGAAGGTGGGCAGCCCGTCGGGGGCGTCGCCGGCGAGCGCGGCGTACGTGTCGGCGACGAAGGCGTCGAAGCAGTCCTGGTACCCCTGCGGGTGCCCGGACGGGACCGTGGCGTAGCGGGCGGCGGCCGGGTGCTCGCTGGTGCCCCGCAGCAGCTGGCGGTTGACCTCGCGGCCGCCGATCCACAGCGACTCGGGGTTCTCCTGGTCGAAGCACAGCGACTCGGTCGCGCCGTCGACGGAGAACCACAGCCGGTTCTTCCGCCCGGGGCTGATCTGGCTGACCGTGAGGTTGCCGAAGGCGCCCCGGTCGGTCTCGAACAGCACGACCGCGGCGTCCTCCGTCTGCACGGGGCGTCCGCCGCGCTCGGGCACCGCGGTGATGGTGCGCGCCGCGAGCCGGGTGATGCGGTGGCCGGAGACGAACTCGACCAGGTCGCACCAGTGCACGCCGATGTCGGCGAAGGCCCGGGACGCGCCGCCGGCCGCGGCGTCCACCCGCCAGTTGTCGTCGGCGTCCTCGGCGAGCCAGTCCTGCAGGTAGGAGCCGTGCAGCAGGCGCACCGGGCCGGCGGTGCCGTCGGCGACGCGGGCGCGGGCCTCGCGGACCGTCGGGTAGAAGCGGTAGACGAACGGCACCGTGGCGGTCACGCCCGCCTCGGCGGCCAGCGCCACCAGCGTCTCGGCCTCGGCCGGGTCCACGGCCAGCGGCTTCTCGCAGACCACGTGCTTGCCGGCGGCGATCGCCGCCCGCACCAGCGGCGCGTGGGTGGCGTTCGGGGTGCAGACGTGCACGACGTCGACGTCGTCGGCGGCGAGGAGCTCCTCGACCGTGTCGGCGGTGTACTCGGCCCCGATCCGCTGCGCGCCCTCGCGCGACGACTCCGGCGACGAGCCGACGATCCGGGAGACCACTCCCCCGCCGCGACGGATGGCGCGGGCGTGGACCGTGCCCATGAACCCGACACCGACGATGCCGGCCCGGACGCGATCGGCCATGGGAACCCCCTGGGTCAGGTGCGGTGAGGCACCGCGTGACTGCGGACACATACTTCTGCCGACGGTCGGAGAAAGTCAACCGACAGCGGGAACAAGGCTCGTGATGGGCGGCATCGACGGGCGTGATACGGCCGTGAGCGGGCAGCCCTCAGCAACCGAAGTGGCCATTTCGGTTGCTTGGGTAGCGGGTGCTACTTGATGCCGCCGGCGAAGCCCTGGATGAACCGCTTCTGGGCGAAGAGGTAGAAGGCGAGGATCGGGACCATCGAGATGATCACGATGGCGAAGATCTTGTTCCACGCCGAGACCAGCGAGCCGACGTAGTAGTACATCGACACCGGCAGCGTCTGGTTGTCCGAGCCGCCCAGGAAGATGAGCGACGAGAAGAAGTCGTTCCAGACGATGAGGCCGGTCAGGATGGCCACGGTCCCCGTCGCCGGCGCCATCAGCGGCAGCACCACCCGGAAGAACACGCGCCCGGGTCCGGCCCCGTCCAGCGCCGCGGCCTCCTCGTAGTCGCGCGGGAGGTTGCGGAAGAACCCGGCGTAGAGGAAGACGGCCAGCGGCATCAGGGTGCCGACGTAGAGGATGATCATCCCCCACATCGAGCCGACCAGCCCGAGCTGCCGGGCGCCGATGTAGAGCGGGATCAGGCCGAGCTGGGTGGGCAGGATGATCGCCACGAGGAAGAGGTAGAAGGCCACCGTGCCCCAGCGGCGGGTGGTCCGGGCGAGCACGTACGCGGCGAGCGAGCCGAACGCGACCAGGCCGATGATGCTGCCGACGGTGATCACGACGCTGTGCATCAGCGCGAGCAGGATGTTGTTGTCCCCGCCCTCGGTGAGCACCTCCACGAAGTTCTCGACGGTCGGGCGGCTCGGGGGTGCGGAGGTGCTCGTCGAGAGGAGTTCCTCGCTCGGCTTGAGCGCGGTGGCGACCAGGAAGTAGAACGGCAGCAGGGTCAGCAGGGCGACGACCCAGACGATCCCCTCGCGCAGGGCGGTGACCTTGGTGTAGCGGAACATCGGGCTGTTCTCCTTGGGGTCGGCGCCCGTTACGAACGGTCCTTGGTGGCCACCTGCTGCAGCACCGAGAAGACGAGCATGATCAGGGTCAGGAGGAGCGCGAGGGCGGCGCCGAAACCGAAGTTGCTCAGCGCGAACGTCTCCTTGTAGACCTGCGTCGCCAGGGTCTCCGTGGCGCCGGCGGGACCGCCGCCGGTCAGGGCGAGCACCTGGTCGAAGACCCGCAGGCCCTGGATGAGCATCAGGGTCGAGGCGATGGCGATCGACGGGCGGATCGACGGCACGGTGATGTGCCGGAAGCGTCGCCAGCTGCCGGCCCCGTCCAGGGCGGCCGCCTCCTCGATCTCCGGCGGGACCGTGGCCAGACCGGCGAGGTAGATGACCATGACCATGCCGGTGGTCTGCCAGGCCATGACCACCAGCACGCACCACAGCGCCAGCGTCGGATCGGCCAGCCACGTCTTCGGCTCCATGCCGAACCAGCCGAGGACGCCGTTGAGCGGGCCCTTGAAGTCGAAGATGAACTTCCAGACGTAGGACACCGCGAGCGGGCTGAGCACGACCGGCAGGAAGAACAGCGCCCGCAGGAGGTAGCGGGTCTTGAGGGTGCGGTTCAGCGCCAGCGCCAGCAGCAGGCCCACCACGTTGGTGATGATCAGGAAGCCGAACGCCAGGAAGAGGGTGTTCTCGAGCGACCCGATCAGCGCCGGGTCGTCGAAGATCCGCTGGAAGTTGTCCAGCCCGACGAAGTCGAACTCGCCGATCCCGGTCCAGTCGGTGAACGCGTAGAAGGCGCCGCCGGCGGTGGCGATGTAGTGGATCAGCAGCACCATGGCGATGGCGGGCAGCGCCCACCACCACCGGCCGTAGGAGATGAGCGGCCGGCCGCGCCGGGGGCGGGAGGAGGTCCCGCCCCCGGCGGCCGTGGTGCCCTCTCGGACGACGGGGCCGGTCGGAATCGTGGCAGTCATCGTTCGTCCCTTGGATCGGTCCGAGAGCTTCGCGGCTCCGGTCTTACTGGTCCCAGGCCTGGTCGACCGACTCGAGCACGGACTGGACGTCACCCTGCCCGGCGATCAGGCCCTGGACGCCCGTGGCCAGCGCGTCGTACACGGCGGGGTTGGGCCAGGCCAGGTTGGGCAGCGGCGCGTAGTCACCGGCCTCCAGCAGCTCCCGCACCGGCTCGTACACCGGGTTGAGGTTCTCGTCCACGCCGGTGATCGAGACACCGCCCTGGATCTCGGTGAAGGTCGCGGCGTTCTCCGGCTCGGCCACCCAGGCCAGGAACTCCCGGGCCGCCTCCTTCTGGGCGTCCTCGGCGTCGGCGTTGATGCTCAGCGCGTAGTTGGAGCTGGCGAGCAGGTACGGGTCGCCGCCGTCGGCCGGCGGGAACGCCTGGATGTTGAGCTCCAGGCCCGGCGTCGCGTTCATCAGCTCGTTGGCCGAGGACCCGGGCAGGAACCCGCCGAGCGCGGTGCCCTGGGTGATGCCCTGCGTGATGGTGTCGAAGCCACCACCGGCAGCGCCCTCCTGGAAGCAGCCGCCGTCGTTCATGTCGACGATCGCCTGCAGCGTCTCCTGCCAGCCCTCGGTGTCGGCGAAGCTGACGTCGCCGGCCGCCCGCTGGTCGTTCCAGTCCGGCGTCTCGGCGTACACCCGCGTCGCGGAGATGGCCATCGCCATCAGCCCCGGGTTGGGCGGCACGGAGCCGGCGATGACGAACATGCTCTTGCCCTCGTCGGCGAGCGGCCCGCAGGCGTCGAGCAGGGCGTCGAAGTCGGCCGGGACGTCGACCCCGGCGTCCGAGGCGGCGCCCGCGTTCCAGGTCATGCCGACCGGGATCAGGTTGGTGGGCTGGGCGTACACCTCCCCGTCGATGCCGTAGAGGGACTCGCTGCCCTCCGGCACGAGGGCGGCCGACTCCTCCCCGAGCGGCTCGATGTACCCGGCCTCGGCCAGCGGGAGCACCGCGTTCGCGTTGCCGGAGCCGGGCGAGAACATCATCACGTCCGGCGCGTTGCCGCCCTGCAGCTGGGTCCGGATCGTCAGCCCGTAGCTGTCCGGGGGCAGGCCCTGCGTCTCGATCTGGACGCCGGTCTCCTCGGAGTACTGCTCGGCGAGGACCACCCACGGGTTCTCGGCGCCACCGCTCGCGTTCTCGAACGCGAAGGTGAAGCTGTCGGCCGCGCCGCCGGCGTCGCCGCCGGAACCGCCGTCGTCGTCACCGCCGCCGCACGCCGCGAGCGTCAGAGCGCTGATCGTGGGCACGGCGACGAGGACGCCGAAGCGGCGGAGCCTCCCGTGACCTTGCTGGGTCATGTGGATCCCTTTCGAACGGACCGGCGACCGTGCCGGTTCGAGGGTGGTGGGGCCTCGGACGCCGCCCCCGGGAGGGTGGCGGCGATCACCGTGATGGCAACCACATACTTCTGCCTGTAAACGGAGGAAGTCAACGGCTCGGGAACCTAACAGTGCTGATGCCCGGCATCAGCCGTGGTGATGGGTTCGACGGCGGTTCCCCCGCCGCCGACGCCCCGTCAGGCCGCGGCACCGCGGGCGGACAGCGCCACCTCGGGGTGGCCGGCCGGGGTGGCGTGCGGCAGCCACAGCGGGAGCCGCTCCGGGGAGAAGACGGCGTCCAGGACGAGGTGGACGGCGCCGGCGAGCCCGGCGGCCTCCCCCAGCAGCGAGGGCTCGATGCGCAGGGTCCGCGTGGCCAGCGGCAGCGACCGCCGGTAGACCGACTCCCGGATCGCGGCGAGGACGTGGTCCCCGGCGTGCGCGACCCCGCCGCCGAGCACGACCAGGCCGGGGTTGTAGAAGCTGACCAGGGTCGCCAGGGTGGCGCCGACGAGCCGCCCGGCCCGGGCCAGCATCGTGCGGGCCGCGGGGTCGCCGCGGTCGGCGGCGCGCGTCACGTCGGCGGCGGTGAGCGATCCGGTCGACGCGAGCACCTCCGCCATCACCGGGCTGCCGCCGGACTCGGCCAGCCGCCGCCCGTCCCGGGCCAGGGCCGCGCCCCCGGCGACCGCCTCCAGGCAGCCGACGTTGCCGCAGCGGCAGATGACGTTGTCGGCCTCGGCGACGGCGACGTGCCCGATGTCCCCGGCGCAGCCGTTGACGCCGCGGTGCAGCCGCCCGCCGGAGACCAGGCCGGCGCCGATGCCGGTGCCGATCTTGACGTACAGGACGTCGCCGCTCTCCGCGGCCGCCGGGTTGGTCCGCAGCTCGCCGAGGGCGAGCAGGTTCACGTCGTTGTCCACCCACACCGGCGCCGCGAAGCGGCGGGACAGCCGAGCGCGGATCGGGTAGCCGTCCCAGCCGGGCATGATCGGTGGTGCCACCGGCAGCCCGGTGGCGAACTCGACCGGTCCGGGGACCCCGATGCCGACGCCCCACAGCGGCGGCCGGGCCGGCAGCCGCCCCAGCAGCTGCTCGACGAGCTCCTCGACGCGGCCGAGGACGACGTCGGGGCCGTCGGCGATGTCGATCGTCTCCGCGGTGCGCACCAGGACGGTGCCGGCGAGGTCGGCCAGGCCGACCACCATGCCGGTGGCGCCGATGTCGGCGCCGGCCACGACGCCGGCCTCGGTGCGCAACCGCAGCCGGCGCGGCGCGCGCCCACCGGTCGACGGGCCCAGGCCGTCCTGGACCACGAGCCCCGCGGCCTCCAGCTCGGCCACCCGCTGGGCGACGACGCTGCGCCCGAGGCCGACCTGCTGGACCAGCTGCGGCTGGGTGATCCCGTCGCGCGAGCGGACGGCATCGAGGACGGCGACCAGGCCGTCGAGGCGTTCAGCGGGCATCGCGGCGCTCCGGGACCGGGGGCGTGTGCGCGCTCACAGTTCCGAGACTAACGGCTTCCGCCGCTGTCCGACAGAAGTTGCCGCCAGTTGCGTCGGAAGTCAGGCCGAAAGGCCCGGCTCGGCATCCAGCAGCGTCGGCAGGTGGTCGCGCGAGAAGAGCTCGTCGAGCGCGAACTGCACCGCGCCCGTGACACCGGCGATGTCCTGGTCGACGGCCGACGGCTCGATCCGCAGGTCGCGGGTCGCCGCCGGCAGCGAGCGGCGGTAGATCTCCTCGCGGATCGCGGCGAGCACGTGGGCACGCGCCCGTGCGATGCCGCCGCCGACCACCACCAGGTCGGGGTTGAAGACGTTGACCAGCGTCGCGAGGCTGCCGCCGAGCACGACCGCCGAGCGGTTGAGCAGCGCGCGGGCCGCCGGCTCCCCCTTCGCCGCCGCCTGGGTCACGTCGAGCGGACGGACGGTCCCGGTCGAGCCGAGGACGGCGGCCAGGTGCGGGCTCTGCCCCGTCTGGGCGAGCAGCCGGCCGTCGCGGACCAGCGCCCCGCCGCCGGCGACCGCCTCCAGGCAGCCGACGTTGCCGCAGCGGCAGACGACGTCCCCCGCCTCGGGGACCGGGACGTGCCCGATCGCCCCGGCCAGGCCGTGCGAACCGCGGTAGATGCGGCCGTCGACCACCACCGCGGCGCCGATGGCGTGCCCGCCGCCGAGGTAGACCATGTGCCGCGAGGCCGCGGCGACCGGGTTGACCCGCCGCTCCCCCAGGGCGCTGAGGTTGACCCGGTTGTCCAGCCACACCGGCGCCGACCAGCGCGCGCTCAGGCGGTCGCGGGTCGGGAACCGGGTCCACTCCGGCATCGTCGGCAGGGTGGCCGGCTCGCCGCTGGAGTACGCGACGGGGCCCGGCATGCCCACGCCCACCGACCACAGGCTCCCCGCCGAGCCGGTCTCCTCGACGATCTCGTCGGCCAGGCGCTCGACGTGCGGGACGACGACCGCCGGGCCGTCGGCGACGTCGATCTCCTCCTGCCGGGTCGTCAGCAGGTTGCCCGCCAGGTCGGCCACGCCCACGACCAGCTCGTTGGTCGCGATGTCGACGCCCAGGACCCGCCCGGCCTCCTTGCGCAGCCGCAGCCGGCGCGGCGCGCGCCCACCGGTGGAGGGACCGAGCCCGTCGGAGGCGACCAGGCCGGCCGACTCCAGCTCGGCGACCCGCTGGGCCACCACGCTGCGCCCGAGGCCGACCCGCTCGACCAGCACGGGCTGGGTGATGCCCTCCTCGGCCCGGACGGCGTCCAGGACGGCGGCCAGCCCGGTGAACCGCTCACTCGGCATGGAGGGACCTCACAGGCCGATTCTCCCGCAGCGGCCGCCCCGGGCAAGGCCTGGTCACCCCGCGGAGCGGTGCACCCGGCGGTCGACGACGACGTCCACCACGGCCAGCCCCAGCGCGGCGACGACGAAGGCCGTCGCCACGACCATGCCGTGCGCGAAGGCGTCGGCGAAGTCGCCCCCGGTCGCGGCCACCCGGGCGAAGAACAGCGACCCGACCGCGGCGATGCCCACCGCCGCGCCGATCCGCTGCCCCACCTGGAGCAGCCCGCCCGCGGTGCCGGCGCGCTCGACCGGCACCTGCGACAGCGTGAGGGCCTGGTTGGGCGAGATGACCAGCCCGGCGCCGAGGCCGCCGAGCAGCAGCGGGACGAGGGTGGCCCAGCCGGTGCCGTCCTCCGGCACGAGGTGGACGGCGAGCAGCGCGCCGCCGAAGCCGACGGCGACGAGCAGGAGCCCGGCCGCGACGAGCACGCGCCCGAAGCGGTGCACCACCCGCCCGCCGAGCGCCGCGGTCGCCGCCGAGCCGACGGCGAACGGCGTGATCGCCAGCCCCGCCTCGAGCGCGCTGTAGCCGAGCCCGGTCTGCAGGTAGAGCGTGAAGACGAAGAACAGCGGGGTGAACCCGGCGAAGAACAGGGTGACCAGCGAGCTGCCGAACGAGAACGACCGCAACCGGAACAGCGCCAGGTCGACCAGGGGCTCCTTGCCGCGCCGCGTGTAGCGCACCTCCCACAGCACGAACGCCGCGAGCAGCGCGACCGCCGCCGGCACCAGCAGCCACTTCGCCGCGCCCTCCCACTGCCGCTCCTGCACCAGCGGCAGCAGCAGCGCGACGACGCCGGCGCCGAGCAGCACCACGCCGAGAGGGTCGTAGTCGTGCCGCTGCCGCTCCCCCCGGTCCGGCCCCGGCAGCAGCCGCCAGGCCAGCGGGATGGCGGCCAGGCCGATCGGGACGTTGATGAAGAAGACCCAGCGCCAGCCGTGGTCGGCGCCGAACGCGGCGATCAGCGCGCCGCCCAGCAGCGGCCCGACCGCGGTGGAGACGCCGACCACCGAGCCGAACAGGCCGAACGCCTTCCCGCGCTCCGGGCCGCGGAACAGCTGCTGGATCAGCGCGCTGATCTGCGGGGTGAGCAGCCCGCCGGCGAGGCCCTGCGCCAGCCGGGCGACCACCAGGGCCGGGCTGGTGGGCGCCAGGCCGCAGGCCAGCGAGGCGAGGCCGAACAGGGCCAGCGCCGCGACGAACATCGTCCGCCGGCCGCGGACGTCGCCGATCCGCCCGGCCGGCACCAGGAGCAGGCCGAAGGTGAGCGCGTAGCCGGAGACCACCCACTGCAGCTCGCTCTCCGACGCCCGCAGCCCCTCGCGGATCGACGGCAGCGCCACGTTCACGATCGAGACGTCGAGCAGCACCATGAAGCCGCCGACCAGGCAGACCGCCAGCGCCCTCCACCGCCGCGGGTCGGGTCGCTGCTCCGCCGTCCGCTCGACCGGCGGCTGCTGGGTCCGTGTCACCGTCGCGCCCTACCCGACGTTGCACAGCGCAACCGATCACCGATGCGTACGGTCGTTCCTATAATCGGTACGCTCGTCCGCATGGCCGCCCCGACCGATGCCGACGACACCCGCACGATGCGCGAGCGCATGCTCGCCGGCGACCCGTACATCGCCGACGACCCCGAGATCGCCGAGGCGAGCGCCCGGGCGCTGGACCTCGCCGCCGCCTACAACGGCACCTCGGTGCGCCAGCGCCCGCTGCGCCGGCGGCTGCTCGAGGAGCTGCTCGGCGCGATCGGCGAGGGCACCGAGATCCGGCCACCGCTCCAGGTCGACCTCGGCGGCAACATCCGCTTCGGCGCCCGCTGCTTCGCCAACTTCGGCCTGGTGGCCCTCGACGTCGCGCCGATCACGGTCGGCGACGACGTGCAGATCGGCCCGAACGTCCAGCTGCTCACCCCCACCCACCCGGTGGCGCCGGAGCCGCGGCGGGCCAAGTGGGAGGCGGCGGAGTCGATCACCATCGGCGACAACGTCTGGCTCGGCGGCGGCGTGATCGTGCTGCCCGGCGTGACGATCGGCGAGAACACCGTCGTGGGCGCGGGGTCGGTGGTGACCAGGGACCTGCCGGCGAACGTGGTCGCCGTCGGCAACCCGGCCCGCGTCGTCCGCACGATCGGGTGACCGAGGCCCGCCGGGCCCGCCGGTACGACCCGGGGCGGCGCGACCGGCTGGTCGACGTCGCCCTGGAGGTGATCGCCGAGCAGGGGGTCGCGGCCGCCTCGCACCGGGCGATCGCCCGCGCCGCCGACGTCCCGCTGGGGTCGCTGACCTACCACTTCGGGTCGCTGACCGAGCTGCTGGCGGCGGCGTTCACCCGGCACGTCGACGTCGTGGCGGCCCGCTTCGACGAGCGCATGCGCGCCGCGCCGGACCGGGACGCCGCGTTCGAGTCGCTGGTCGAGCACGTCGCCGGCGACCTGCTGGGCTCGCAGCGCGAGCTCGTGCTGGCCGTCGAGCTCTACGTCGCCGCGGCCCGCGACCCGGCGCTGCGCGCGGTCACCCAGGACTGGATGTCGCGCAGCCGCCGCAGCCTCGAGCGCCACCTCGACCCGGTGACCGCCCGGGAGGTCGACGCCCTGGTGGAGGGGCTGGTGCTGCACAGCGCCCTGTCCACCGACCCGATGACCCCCGACCAGATCCGCTCCGCCCTCTCGCGGCTCTACCGCTGAGCCCGACCGCTCCCCTGGACCCGCCATGACTGCCGCTCCCCCGACGGTCGACGCGCGCCTGCGCCGCGCCCGCGCCGCCGTCGCCGGCTGCTTCTTCCTCAACGCCGTCTTCTACGCCGGCCTCGTCCCCAGGCTGCCGGAGGTCAAGGACCAGCTGGGGCTCAGCGCCACCGCCCTCGGCACCGCGCTGGCCGCCCTGCCGCTGGGCGCGCTGCTCGCCGGGCTGTCCTCGGCGGCGCTCATCCGCCGGTTCGGCTCCGGCCGGGTCGCCTCCGGCGGCCTCGTGCTCCTCGGCGCAGCCGTGTGGACGACGGCGGTGGCCCCCGGCTGGTTCGGCCTGGCCGCCGCGCTGCTCGTCGTCGGCGCCCTGGACGCGGTCGTCGACGTGGCGCAGAACGCGCACGGGCTGCGGGTGCAGCGGCTCTACGGCCGGTCGATCCTCAACGCGTTCCACGGCATCTGGAGCATCGGGGCGGTGGCCGGCGGCCTGCTCGGCGCGGCCGCGGCAGGGCTGGGGGTGCCGCTGACCGCCCACCTCGGCGGGGCCGCCGTCGTCTTCGGCGCGCTCGCCGTCGCCGCCTCCCGCGCGGTGCTGCCCGGCGGCGACGAGCCCGAGGTGGCCGCCGGGGAGCGGCCGCGGGAGCGCCCGCGCCGGCGGGCCGCCGTCCCGGCGCTGGCCGTGCTCGGCGTGCTCGCCGCCTGCGGCGCGTTCGTCGAGGACGCCGGCGCCTCGTGGAGCGCGCTGTACCTGCGCACCGACCTGGCCGCCGGCGCGGCAACCGCGGGCCTGGGCTTCGTGGCGCTGTCGGTGGCGATGACCGTCGGGCGGCTGGCCGGCGACCGCGTCGTCGACCGGTTCGGCCAGCGCCGGGTGGCGCGGGCCGGCGGCGCCGTCACTGCGGTCGGCATGGGGCTGGCCCTGGCGCTGCCCTCGGTGCCCACCGCGCTGGGCGGGTTCGCGCTGGCCGGCCTCGGCGTCGCCACGCTCGTCCCGGCCGTCTACCAGGCCGCCGACGAGCTGCCCGGCCTGCCGCACGGCGTGGGCCTGACGGTGATCAACTGGCTGCTGCGGATCGGCTTCCTCGTCTCCCCGCCGCTGATCGGCGCCGTCGCCGACGCCACCGGCCTGCGGGTCGCCCTCCTCGCGGTCGTGCTCGCCGGGCTCGGCGCGCTCCTCCTCGGCCGGGCGCTGCCGCGCCGGGCCGCGCGCGGGGGCTGACGCCGGAAGGCACTCCGTGCACGGCCGCGCGGCGTGCCGCCGCGTGCCCCGTGCACGGAGTGCCTCCTCGACGGGCGGCGGTGGCCGTCAGCGGCGGTCCGCCGGCTCCGGCGTCGTCGCGTCGAGGGCAGGGGCGCCGTCGACCGCGTCGGCCGCGACCGCGGCCGCGCGCGCGGGATCGGGCAGGTCGAGGCTGGTGCGCAGCCGGACCGGCCGGAGCAGGACGGCGGCGACGATGCCGAGCACCGCGATCGCGGCCGAGATCCAGAAGATGTGGCCGGTGGCGTCGCCGTAGGCCGCCCGCACGACGTCCTGCACGACCGGCGGCAGCGAGGCCAGGTCGAGGCTGGCGCCGCCGGAGTCGCCCGAGGCCGGGATGCCCGCCGCGGCCAGGTCGGTCGTGATCTGCTCGGACACCCGCCGGGCGAGGACGGCGCCGAGCACCGAGACGCCGATCGTGCCGCCGAGCGAGCGGAAGAACGCCACCGACGAGCTGGCCGCGCCGATGTCCTTGAGCGCGACGGTGTTCTGCACCGCGAGCACCAGGTTCTGCATCACCATGCCGACGCCCACGCCGACCAGGAACATCGCGACGCCGACGAGGACCAGCGACGTCTCGTGGTCGATGACGCCCAGCAGCGCGAAGCCGGCGACCAGCACGACCGAGCCGATCACGATGTAGGGCTTGATCTTCCCGGTCCGGGTGATCAGCCGGCCGACGACGATCGAGGACAGCAGGACGCCGGCCATCATCGGGATGGTGAGCAGGCCGGCCTCGGTGGGGCTGTAGCCGCGGCCGATCTGGAAGTACTGGCCGAGGAAGACCGCGCCGCCGAACATCGCCATGCCCACGGCGAGGCTGCCGAGGATGGCCAGCGCCGTCGTCCGCTCCCGGACGATGTCCAGCGGCACGATCGGCTCGTCCGCGCGCTTCTCCACCCAGACGGCCGCGGCGAGCGTCAGCAGCGAGGCCCCGACCAGGACGAACGTCTGCCACGAGAGCCAGGCGAAGGAGTCGTCGACGAAGGAGATCCAGACGAGCAGCACGCTGACGCCGGCGGCGATGAGGGTTGCGCCGAGGTAGTCGATCGTCACGTTCTCGCGCTTGAACACCGGCAGCTCGAGGGTCAGCTGCAGCAGCACCAGGGCCAGGACGGCGAACGGGACGCCGACGTAGAAGCACCAGCGCCAGCCCAGCCACGAGGTGTCGACGATGACGCCGCCGAGCAGCGGGCCGCCGACGGTGGCCAGCGCCATGACGCCGCCGAGGTAGCCGTTGTACCGGCCCCGCTCGCGCGGCGGGATCATCGCCGCGATCGCCACCTGCACCAGCGCCTGCAGGCCGCCGACGCCGAGGCCCTGCACCGCGCGGGCGGCGATGAGCTGGCCGGCGCTCTGGCTCAGCCCGGCCGCCGCGGAGGCCAGCACGAAGACGACGATGGCCACCTGGATCAGCAGCTTCTTGCTGAACAGGTCGGCGAGCTTGCCCCAGATCGGCGTGCTGGCCGTGGCGGTGAGCAGGGTGGCCGTGACCACCCAGGTGTACTGGGTCTGCGACCCGTCCAGCGCCCCGATGATCTGCGGGAGGGCGATGGAGACGACCGTGCTGGAGAGCAGCGCGACGAAGAGCACCAGCAGCAGGCCGCTGAGCGCCTCGAGCGTCTGCCGGTGCGTCATCGGCGTCGCCTCGGTCGTGGGGGTGGGTGCGCTCATCGCGCGGCCTCCAGGGTGGTGTCGTGGGCGGTGAGGGAGCGGTCGACGTCACGGGTGAAGCGGTCGAGCGCGGCGACCAGCGCCCCGATCTCGGCCGGCGTCCAGCCGGCGAGCGCCCGGTCGAGCAGCTCGCCGTACCAGCGGTTGGCGTCGGCGAGGGCGCTGCGCCCGGCGTCGGTGAGCACGAGGACGCTGGCCCGGCCGTCGGACGGGTCGGCCCGCCGCTCGACCAGCCCGTTGCCCACGAGCTGGGCGACGGCGCGGCTGACCGTCGAGGGGTCGAGCGCGGTCCGGGCGGCGAGCTCGCGGGCGTGGCAGCCGTCGGCGAACTCGTCGACGTGGGTGAGGATCGGCAGCAGCCCGGCCGGCAGGACGCTGCCGGCGCCGGGGCGCCGCTGCTTCATCAGGCGGGTGACGCGCAGCAGGTCGCGCAACCCGAGCGCCAGGCCGCGCGTGTCCGCGTCCACGACCGTCCCCCTCCGCAGAATGGTTGCGTCATGCAATCTGTACCGTAAGTGCGCGTTGCGCAAGTTTTCCCATTGAGAAGTGAGTCACCGCGCCGTAGCGTCGGGCGGGTGGAGGACGTCACCACGGGGCTGCGGGAGCGCAAGAAGGCGGCGACCCGCCAGGCGCTGCACGAGGCGGCGCTGCGGCTGACCGCCGAGCACGGGCCGGAGGCGGTGACCGTGGAGGCCATCGCCGACGCCGCCGGCGTCTCCCGGCGGACGTTCTCGAACTACTTCTCCGGCAAGGAGGAGGCGCTCTTCCACGGCGACGCCGAGCGGCTGCGCCGGCTGCTGGAGCTCGTGCGCGCGCAGCCCGCCGACGAGCTGCCGTGGACGGCGCTCACCCGCGCCGCGGTGCGGCTGACCGCCGAGGCCGACCCCGACCCGGCCTGGCTGGCGCTGCGCCGGCGGGTGCGCCGCTCCCCCGGCCTCGTGCCGCACCAGGTGGCCGCGTACACCGCCATCGAGGACGAGCTGGCCGCCGAGGTCTCCGGGCGCCTGACCGGCCCCGACGCCGCGCTGCGGGGCCGCGTGCTGGCGGCCACCTTCCTGACCACGGTGCGCGTCGCGACCGCGCACTGGCTCGACGCGCCGGACGGTCCGCTGCCCGACGCGGTGCGCGCGGTGCTCGCGCTGGCGACGCCGGCCGACCAGCAGGTGCCGACCCCGAGCGCCTGAGCCGGCCGGGTCCGCGGCCCGCCGGCGTCGGAGCGCACGGTGCGGTCCCGAGAAATTTTCTCGGCGCCCGCGTGTCCCCGGCCCTGCGGCCTTGACCAGTACGGGGACCGGATCCCCGGCGGGCGGCACCGGACGGATCCGCCCGGATCGCGTCCCCCTCCGATTGTCGCTCACCGGGGACGGTCCTACGGTCGGTGCGTCCGGCCGGTCGTCTCGTCCCCGCCGGGGAGCCCGACCGGATGCCGCCGAATCGTGCCCGCCGCGGTGGGCCCGAACCGGGGACCCGTGTCCTCAGTGGGGTGAGTCCCGCCGGCCGAGCCTGGCTCGGACCGGCGGGTAGGGCGCCTCCCCGCCCGAACCCGTCAGCTAACCCGGTAGGCGACCACGGGAGAACGGAGAACCCACCGCACGGTGCGCCCACGGGCCCTTCCCGCGCCCGCGAGCAACCGCCGCCGGCAGTGCCGCGGCGTCTCGCTGCGCACCTGAGCCGGCACAGCGACCGCACCGCACCCGTGGCTGGGACCCACCCAGCGTCGTACCGGACCGCGCGCCGCCCGTGGGGGCGGTGGGCGCGCCGGTGGGTGTCGTGCGCCCGGGAGCTGGACCGGCCGTCACCAGCCTTCGCGCGAAGGCGCACACCCGCACGCGTCGCCCCGAGGTCCGCGCCGACGGGCGACCGGCGACCCTCACCAGGAGCACACCTCCATGGACATCAGGACCGATCACCTCAGCCCCCGATCCCGCCGCGAGACCGGGAGGCTCCCCGCCGTCCGGCGCCGGGCGCTGCGGAGCCTCCTCGCCTGCACCCTGGCCCTCGCCTTCACCATGGCAGGGCAGTCGGTCGCCCAGGCCGACCGTCACCGGGGCGACCGGGGAGGCGACGGCCAGTGGGGCGGCCGGTCGGGAGGCTGGTCGCAGGAGGCCACCCCTGCTCCGGCCCCGGCCCCGGCGCCGCCGCCCGCGGCCGCGCCGGCTGCGGTCGCTGCAACCGGCCTCTCCGGCGCGCCGACCGCCAGCTCCACCGCCTACAGCGCCTGGGCTCCCCACGTCCGGCCGGTGGTCGCCGAGGTCGCCCAGCAGCACGGGGTGACGACCGTGCTCACCCGCCCCGGCCACTCCCCCACCCAGCAGCTCGCGGCCGACTTCATGGTCTACGGCGACCGGGCCAAGGGTGACGCGGTGGCCGCCTACGTGATCGCCAACGCGGCCCGGATGAAGGTCGAGTACGTGATCTGGCAGCAGCGGATCCACGTCGTCGGTGGCTCCGGGTGGCGGGCCATGGCAGACCGAGGCTCCCCCACCGCCAACCACATGGACCACGTGCACGTGGCCTTCCGGCGCTGATCTGCCCGGAGGCCGGCATCCCCGAGAGGGAGGAGGACCACACGGCCCCGGCGCGGGGACTTCACGACCACGCCGGGGCCGGTTCGCGCACCCCTGTGCCCCGGACGGGAGGGGCCGAAACCCGCGCGCCCGACGTCTGGCGGGCGGGGCGCACCCGAGAGCACGCCCCGGGGCCCCGCCCGCCGACAGCATGCGGCGTGCGGAACGGTTCCGCAACAGATGTCTAGGACGTCTGCCGCGCCGCCGTGAGCTCCCGGACCTCGGCGTACCGCTCGCGCACGAACGGCACCGGATCGGACTCGTGCACCTCGGTGCCCGGCGCCGGCCACTGCGGCGGGGTGCTCCCGCCGGCCAGCACCCAGGCCGCCTGCCGCGCCGCGCCGTCGGCGACGTACTCCGACGCCGGGGGCACGAGCACCGGCACGCCCAGGACGGCGGGGGCGATCCGGCGCACCGCCTCCGACTGCGCGCCACCGCCGATGAGGAACACCCGGCGCACCGGCGTGCCGCCGGCGGCGACGGCGTCCAGCCCGTCGGCGAGCCCGCAGAGCAACCCCTCGACCGCGGCCCGCGCCAGGTGCGCGCGGTCGGCGGTCGCCTGGGTCAGCCCGTGCAGCGCGCCGGTGGCGTCGGGCCGGTTCGGCGTCCGCTCCCCCTCCAGGTAGGGCACGAGCACGAGCCCGCCCGCGCCGGGCGGCGCCGACAGCGCCAGCCGGGACAGCTCGGCGTGGTCGACACCGAGCAGGCGGGCGGTGGCGTCGAGGACCTGGGCGGCGTTGAGCGTGGCGATCAGCGGCAGGAAGTGGCCGGTGGCGTCGGCGAACCCGGCCACCGTGCCGCTGGGGTCGGCCACCGGCTCGGTCGTCACCATGTCGACGACGCCGGAGGTGCCGATCGAGCAGACGACGTCGCCCGGTTCGGCCGCGAGCCCCAGCGCCGCGGCGGCGTTGTCGCCGGAGCCCGGCCCCAGCACGGCGCCGCCGGTGGTCGTGCCGGCCCGCTCCGCCGGGCCGAGCACCCGTGGCACGCCCGCGCGCCGGCCCAGCCCCTGCTCGAGCAGGTCGAGCCGGTACTCGCCCGTCGCCGCCGACCAGTAGCCGGTGCCGCTGGCGTCGCCGCGGTCGGTGACCAGCGCGTCGAGCGACGGCGCGCCGGCCAGCCGCCAGGTGAGCCAGTCGTGCGGCAGGCAGACGGCGGCGGTGCGGGCGGCGTTCGCCGGCTCCTCGCTGGCCAGCCAGCGCAGCTTGGTCACGGTGAACGAGGCGACCGGGACCACCCCGACGGCGTCGGCCCACGCCTTGCGGCCGGCCGCGCCCCCGCCGAGCTCCTCGATCAGGTCGGCGGCGGCCCCGGCGGAGCGGGTGTCGTTCCACAGCAGCGCGGGGCGGACGACCTCGCCGTCCTCGTCGAGGCAGACCATGCCGTGCTGCTGGCCGCCGACGGCGACCGCCGCCACGTCGTCGAGCCCGCCGGCCTCGTCGAGCGCCGCGCGGAGCGCGCCCTCCCACGCCGCCGGGTGCACCTCGGTGCCCGGCGGGTGGGGGGCGCGCCCCTCGCGGACCAGCGCGCCGCTCGCCGCGTCGCGGACGACGACCTTGCACGCCTGGGTCGAGGAGTCGACCCCGGCGACGAGCGTGCGTGCCGCCATGGTCAGCGGGCGCCGGTCAGGTGCTCCACCGCCAGCTGCGAAAGGCGGACGGCGCCGGCGCCGCGGGCGGCCGCCGCGTCGACGTCGAACTCCTCGAACGCCGAGCGGTCGGCGAGCAGGTCCTCGTAGGTCTCGCCCTCGGCCAGGGACGGCTGCGCCAGCTCCGGCACGCGCGCGGCGGCGAGCGCCTCCTGCACCTCGGGGTCGGCGCGGAAGGCGGCCGCCCGCTCCTTGAGGATCAGGTAGGTGCGCATGTTCGCCGCCGCCGAGCGCCACACGCCGTCGAGGTCCTCGGTGCGCAGCGGCTTGTAGTCGAAGTGCCGCGGGCCGTCGTAGCCGGCGGTCTCCAGCAGGTCGACGGTGGCGAACGCCGAGAGCAGGTCGCCGTGGCCGAACACGAGGTCCTGGTCGTACTTGATCCCGTGCTGGCCGTTGAGGTCGATGTGGAAGAGCTTGCCCTGCCACAGCGCCTGGGCGATGCCGTGCGTGTAGTTCAGCCCGGCCATCTGCTCGTGGCCGACCTCGGGGTTGAGGCCGACGAGGTCGGCGTGCTGGAGCGTGGAGATGAAGCCCAGCGCGTGGCCGATGGTCGGCAGGAAGATGTCGCCGCGGGGCTCGTTGGGCTTGGGCTCCAGGGCGAAGCGCAGGCCGTAGCCGCGGTCGATCGAGTACTGGGCGAGGGTGTCGATGCCCTCGCGGTAGCGGTCCAGCGCGGCTCGCAGGTCCTTGGCGCTGTCGACCTCGGCGCCCTCGCGGCCGCCCCAGAGGACGTAGACCTGCGCGCCCAGCTCGGCGGCGAGGTCCATGTTGCGCATGACCTTGCGCAGCGCGTACCGGCGGATGTCGCGGTCGTTGGCGGTGAGCGCGCCCTCCTTGAACACCGGGTGGGTGAACAGGTTCGTCGTCGCCATCGGCACGACGATCCCGGTCTCCTCCAGGGCGGCCCGGAACCGCTTGATGTGGTTCTCCCGGGCGGCGTCGTCGCTGCCGAACGGGATCAGGTCGTCGTCGTGGAAGGTGACGCCGTAGGCGCCGAGCTCGGCCAGCTTGTGCACCGTCTCGACCGGGTCGATGGCCGGGCGGGTCGCGTCGCCGAACGGGTCGCGGGCCTGCCAGCCGACGGTCCACAGACCGAAGGAGAACTTGTCGTCGCGGGTGGGGGTGGTCATGCGGGGCTCCTCCGGGCGGGCGAGGGGGTTTTGTTTCGCTCTGGAACATAATCCACGTCACACGTAGTCTCAAGTGCGTGACGGAGCAGTTGTCGCGCCGGTCGTCGCCGCGGGCGGCCAACCTGGGCGTCGTCCTGCGCACCGTCTGCGCCGCGGCCGGGCCGCTGTCGCGCGCCGACGTCGCCGCGGCCACCGGGACGACCCGCGCCACCGCCTCCCGGCTGGTCGACGAGCTGCTCGCCGCGGGCCTGCTCGACGAGGGCGAGCGCATCGCCCCGCTCCGGCGCGGCCGCCCGGCCACCCCCCTGCTCCCGGGCTCGTCGTTCGCCGCGCTCGGGCTGCAGGTGGACGCCGGGCTGCTGGCCGCGCGGGTGCTCGACCTGCGCGGCCGGGTGGTCGCCGAGCGGGTCGAGGACGGCGACTTCGTGGCCAGCGACCCGGTGCCGACCCTGGCGCGGCTGGGCGCGCTGGCGGGCGGGGTGCTGGCCGGGCTGCCGGCCGGCCTGCGGCTGGTGGGCGCCGGCCTCGCGCTGCCCGGCATCGTCGACGCCGACACCGGCGTGCTCCTGCGCGCGCCCAACCTCGGCTGGTCCGACTTGCGGCCGGCCGACCACCTCGCGCTGCCCGCCGGCCTCGCGCTGCCCGACGGCCTCGCCCCGCCGGACGGCCTCGCCCTGCCCGCCGGCCTCGTCCCGGTGCTCGGCAACGAGGCCGACCTCGCGGCCCGCACCGTCGCCGAGTCGGCGCCCGGCCGCGCCGGCGCGCACCGCGACTTCGTCTACCTCTCCGGGCAGATCGGCATCGGTGGCGCGACGGTGCTCGGCGGGCAGGTCATGGCCGGCACGTCCGGCTGGGCCGGGGAGATGGGGCACGTGTGCGTCGACCCCGACGGCCCCGCCTGCCGCTGCGGCTCCACCGGCTGCCTCGAGCAGTACGCGGGCCGGCGGGCGCTGCTCTCGGCCGCCGGGCTGCCCCGTGATGCCGAGCCGCACGACCTCGCCGAGCGGGCGGCCGAGGGCGACCCCGCGGCCGGCCGGGCGCTGGACGACGCGGCGCGGGCGCTCGGGATCGCCCTGGCCGGGGTGGTCAACGTCCTCGACATCCCGACCGTCGTCCTCGGCGGGCACCTCGGCGAGCTCGGCGAGCTGCTCGGCCCCCGGCTGGAGGAGCACCTCGCCCGGCGGGTGCTCTCCGCGCGCTGGCGCCGGCCGCGGGTCGACGCCGTGGTCGCCGCCCCCGCCGCCGGTGCCACGGGGGCCGCGCTGCGCGCGCTCGCCGGGGTGGTGGCCGATCCCGCCGCCTGGACCTGAACCCGGGTTGGCGCACCCCGCCGCTGGGCACCCGCCGACGGTGCTGTTCCTCTTCTCCAGCCGGCTGGGCTGTCTCGGCTCGCTCCTGGTCTCCGCCCTGCTGACCCTGGTGCTCCTGCTGGTCTTCGACGTCATCTGACCGGGCCGGCCCGTCGTGTCGACCGGGCGACCTGTCGCGGGAACGGACGTCAGCCCGGGCCTGTGGGATGGCGGAGGTCGTAGGCGTCGGAGAGCTTCTTGGGGACGACCATGCGCCATGCGTCGACGACGAGCTCGCGGGCTTCGGTCGGGTCCAGTGCGGCGAGCGAGGCATGCACCCAGTGGAAGCGCATGTCCGACGCCGCCGGCATCTGGAACTTCAGCGGATCGCTCAGGACCAGCGACTCGCGCTCCTCTTTGGGGAACGCGAAGCCCATCACGCGCTCGTCCAGGGAGAACGCCACGTAGACGATCTGCTCGACGCGGAACTTCAACCGGCCACGGACGTACACGGGGTACGAGCGCTCCAGTTCGGCGCCCAGGGACCGGACGTCCTCGATCACGGCCATGGCAGGCACTCCGCCGTCGCCGGCCGGCCACGTGTCCCGACGCCGTCCACGACCGACGACATGGTCTCCTCGGTGCTGCCCACCAGGTCCGCTCCTCCCGCGCCGCCCCCACACGGTCGACTGCTCCCGCGAGCCGGACGCATCGGTCGTCGCGTCCACCGGTGCGTCGGACTCGGCGCCGCATGACGCGGCCGGCCTCTTGGCCGGCCTGGCAGCGCACCTGCCCGCACCTACCCTGCAGGGCGTGCGCCGCCCGTCCCCCGGATCGATCTGGCGGGACGGCGACTTCCGCCTCTTCTGGACCGGGCACTCGGTCAGCCAGCTCGGCGCCGCGGTCACGCAGGTCGCGCTGCCGCTGGTGGCGCTGCTGACGCTGGAGGCCTCGGCGGCCGAGGTGGGGCTGCTCCGGGCCGCCGAGTTCCTGCCGTACCTGCTGCTCACCCTGCCGGCCGGCGCGCTGGTCGACCGCGTGCGCCGGCGTCCGCTGATGATCGGCTGCGACCTGTGGCGCGCGGCCTGGCTGCTGCTCGTGCCGCTCACCGCCTGGCTCGGCGGGCTCTCCCTCCCGCTGCTGCTGGCCGTCACCGCGGCCGCCGGTGCGGCCACGGTGCTCTTCGACGTCGCCTACCTGTCGGTGCTGCCGTCGCTGGTCCGGCGGGAGCAGGTGGTCGTGGCCAACGCGGCCCTCGAGACCGCGCGGTCGGCGGCCGGCGTCGCGGGCCCGAGCCTGGCGGGCGTCCTCGTCGGCGTGCTGCGACCGGCCGGGGTGCTGCTCGTCGACGCGGCCAGCTACGTCGTCTCCGCGGTCGCCCTGGCGCTCGTCCGCCGCCCGGAGCCGCGCCCCGAGCCGCGCGACCCGGGCGCCGCTCGGGGGTGGCGGGCGGCCGGGGTGGGCCTGCGGCAGCTGCGCGCCAGCCCGGTGCTGGGCCCGGTGACGGTCCACATGGCCGCGGCCAACCTCGCCGGCACCGCCTTCGAGACCGTGTTCCTCGTCTTCCTGGTCCGCGAGCTCGACCTGGGTGCCGCCGCCGTCGGCCTGGTGCTGGGCCTGGGCAACCTGGGACTGGTGCTGGGCGCGGCCACCAGCGCCCCGTCGGCCCGGCGGCTCGGGATCGGCCCGGTGCTGGTGCTCGGTGCATCCGGGGCGGTCGCCGGTCTGGCCGTCCTGGCGCTGACGCCCGCCGGGCCGGCCGCGGTGCCGCTGCTGGTCGCCGGCCAGGTGCTGTTCACCACGGCGATCCTGTGGTTCAACGTGCAGAGCGTCTCGCTGCGGCAGACCCTCACGCCGTCCGCCGTCCTCGGCCGGGTCAACGCCGCCGTGCGGCTGATCGGCTTCGGCACCATACCCCTGGGTGCCGCGGTGGGCGGGCTCGCCGGGGACCTGCTGGGCCTGCGGGAGACGCTGCTGGTCTGCCTCGTGCTGAGCGCGCTCGCCCTGACGCCGCTCCTCCGGCGGGGGGTGCTCCGGATCCGCACCACGCCGCAGGCGGAGCCGCTGGTCAGGGGCTAGGCCTCAGCCGTCGGCGGCGGCGACCCCGCTCAGCTCGCTGCGCATGTAGTCGGCGCTCACCGAGGCCGACGCCGTCCGCAGGTAGGGCAGGGCGGCGTCCATCCGCGGGCTGGTGAGCGGGGCCAGGACGCCGAGCGCCGCCACCACGCCCTCGTGCCCGTGCACCGGCACCGCCAGCGACGAGACGCCCAGCCGGTGCTCCTGGGCGCTGCGCGCCACCCCGCTGCGGCGGATCTCGTCGAGCTGGCGGGCCAGCACCCGCGGGTCGGCGACCGTGTAGGGCGTGTGCCGGTGCAGGTCGGCGGTCGCCGCGGCGACCAGCTCGTGCCCGGCGTAGGCCAGCAGCGCCTTGCCGACGGCGGTGCAGTGCAGGGGCAGGTGACCGCCCGGGCTGTGCCGGGTGGGGAGCGTGCGGGTGCCGGCGAGGCGCTCGATGACCAGCGCCGACGGCCCGTCGAGCACTGCCAGGTGCACGGTGTGGCCGGTCGCCGCCACCAGGTCCTGCAGGTGCGGCAGCGCCAGCTCGCGCAGCACCGTCGGTGGGGCGAGCAGGCCGAGGCGCCACATCCGCGCGCCGATCTCGTACCGGCCACCGGCGCGGCGCACCAGCAGGCCGCCGTCGACCAGGTCGGCCGCGAGCCGGGAGACCGTGGCCAGGGGCAGGTCGCTGCGCCGCGCCAGCTGCGAGAGGTTGAGCGAGCGGTGGTCGCCGTCGAAGGCGCCGAGCACCGCGGTGGCGCGCAGCGTCACCGACCGGCTGCGCCGCCCCGGCGCACCCCGGCCGCACTCGTCCACCGCACCCTCCCCTCGTCCGGGGCTTTCCGCTGAGCGGGCGGCCCGGGCCGATGCAAGCCTGGCCGACGGCGCCCGCCCAGGAAAGTTCTCACCCAGCGGAAAGGTCCGCTGGCCCTCGCCGTCGGCCGTCCAGCACTGTGCTCCGCGACACACCACCGACCCCCCGGGGAGCCTGCGTGAGCCCGTCCAGCCGCTACGACGCCGTGGTCCTCGGCGGCGGCCACCACTCGACGATCATCGCGTGCTACCTGGCGCGGGCCGGCCTGTCGGTCGGTGTCTTCGAGCGGTCCGGCCGGCTCGGCGGCGCGGCGATCAGCGGCCCGGGCCCGCTGCGCGGCTACACGATGAACCACTACTCGCACTGGACGCGCTTCTACTCCCACCCCGCCTACCGCGAGTTCGACCTGCACGCCGAGGGCCTGCGCTACGAGTTCCCCGAGGGGAACGAGGCGATGGTCTTCGACGACGGCACCGCCTTCGTCGGGTGGTCGGCGTACCGCGTCGTCGACGACCTCGGCACCCAGGTGCCCTGGCCGGAGGGCGTGGCCCGGACCGAGGCCGCGATCCGGGAGTTCTCCGCCGCCGACGCCGACACCTACCTGCGCGTCCACGAGGCGTACACGCAGCGCTGGAAGTCGGCCTTCGGCCGGCAGCGCTTCAGCCCGCCGACGCCCTGGGGCACCCCTGACGCGCTCGAGGAGCTGGTCGAGGACGGCGGGCTGATCGAGCCGGTCCACCTGTTCATGAGCGTGCGCCAGCTGGCCTACGACTTCTTCGAGTCCGACGAGCTGCGCACCTTGTTCATGCGCGCGGCGACGACGTCGACCGGCTGCTACCCCGACGACGTCCCCGGCCTGCAGGGCCTGGTGCACGTGCTGGCGCTGACGCTGTCGCTCGAGCCGGCGGCGATCGCCGTCGGCGGCACGGGCGCGATCACCGAGGCGCTGGTGCGGGCCGGCCGCCGCCGCGGCGTCGAGTACCACACGCACGCGCCGGTGGCGGAGATCCTCACCGACGGCACCCGGGCCACCGGCATCCGGCTGGAGTCCGGCGACACGGTGACGGCGGGCGTCGTGGTCAGCGGCCTCGGCCTGCCGCAGACAGTGCTGCGGCTCCTGCCGTCCGTGGCCCGGCCGCCGCGGGTCGACCACCGGCTGCGCAACGTGCACTTCGACCGCGGCCAGCTGCTGTGGGCCAACGTCGCGGTCCACGAGCTGCCGGACTACGCCCGGTACACCGGCAACCCCGCCGTCGGGCCGCAGCCGCGGCTGTACTGGGGGCCGAAGGACCCCGACTGGCTGGCCACCCGGTACCAGGCCGAGATCATGACGCGCGGCTATTCCAGCCGGGCGTACGCGTTGACCAGCGCCGACACGATCTGGGACCCGGGCCGGGCGCCGGAGGGCGAGCACCTCGTCGGCGTCGAGGAGTTCACCGCCCCGCTGCGGCTGTTCGGCAGCGACGACTGGAAGCGCATCGAGCGCGAGGTGGCCGACCTGCTGGTGGGCGAGTGGCGGCGGTACGCGCCGAACATGACGCCCGACAACATCGCCGGCGTCCGCCTCACCATGCCCCGCGACGTGCTGGCCACCCACCCCGACATGGGGGAGGGCGGCTACAGCCAGGGCAGCACGATCGCCAGCCAGATGGGGCGGTTCCGGCCGATCCCCGAGCTGTCGGGCTACCGCACGCTGCTGCCCAACCTCTACACCTGCTCGTCGTCCATGCACTCCGGCTCCGGGATCGGCCGGGGCAGCAGCCTCAACTGCTGGCGCCGGATCGCCGCCGACCTGGCCGTCGACCCCGACGCCGACCTCCGCCCGGTCGCGGCCGAGCTGGAGAGCGCGTGAGCACGACCGCGGGCCTGGAGGAGCGGCGCATCCTGGTCACCGGCGCCGCGCGCGGCCTCGGCCGCGCGATCACCGAGCACCTGGCCGCCTCCGGCGCGCGGGTGCTCGCCGTCGACGTCGACGCGGACGGGCTCGCCGCCCTCACCGGCGGGAAGGTGCACACCGCCCGCTGCGACGTGAGCGACGAGTCGTCGGTGGCCGCGGCGGTGCGCGAGGCCGAGGGCGTGCTCGGCGGGCTGGACGGCGTCGTGAACAACGCCGCCCTCGTGGCCGTGACCCGGGCGCCCGCCGAGGAGATCCCGGTGGCGGAGTTCGACCGGGTGTTCGCGGTGAACGTCCGCGGGCCGTGGCTGGTGCACCGCGCGTGCGGGCCGCTGCTGGCCGCGGCCGGCGGTGGCAGCGTGGTCAACCTGTCCAGCGAGACGGCGTTCAGCGGCTCCCGCCACCTGTCGCACTACGTGGCGAGCAAGGCCGCCGTCGTCGGGCTGACCCGGGCGCTGGCCCGCGAGGGCGGCCCGGCCGGCATCCGGGTCAACGCCGTCGCCCCCGGGTTCACCGACACCGAGGGCGCCCGCGGCATCGGCGACCCGGCCACCTACGACACCTCCGGGACCCCGCTCGGCCGGGTGGGGACGCCGACCGACGTGGTCGGCGCGGTCGGGTTCCTGCTGTCGGACGCGTCCGCCTTCGTCACCGGCCAGGTGCTGCTGGTCAACGGCGGACGGGTCGTCGCATGACGCACAGCCCCTGCTCCACCCCCTCAGAGCCCGAGGAGAGGCCATGACCACGACCGAACCGCTGCCCACTCCCGAAGCCGCAGCCGCTCCTCGGCGGGGCTTCCCCGATCCGTACGACATCCCCACGCCGGAGGGCGCCGAGGGCTGGCGGGACATGTACCCGTACTTCAACCAGTTCCTCGAGGCCCGCCGCGCCAAGGACTCGCAGCGCACCTGGTTCCGCAACGGCATGCACTTCCCCGAGCCGATGCCGCCGTTCGACATCGTCACGTCCGACAGCGCCTTCATGTCCACCGGCGTGATGAACAGCCGGGTCTTCGCGCTGCCGCCGGCGCTCGGCCTCGACGTCCGCGTGCTCAACGGCTACGTCTACATGAGCGCGAACGGCGTCGAGGACCCCGAGGAGGTCGGCCGCCGGGCGCAGGAGTTCGCCGTCCGGGTGGGGCACTACTACCGGAACTGGCCGCAGCTCTACTCCGCCTGGGAGGACAAGGTCCGCGCGCACATCGCCGCGCTCCAGGCGATCGAGATCCCCGAGCTCGGCGAGTTCGAGCCGGTCGAGCGCGTGCTCGCCGGCCGCGGCGTCACCTCGGCCAACGACCTGCTGGTCGCCTACCAGGCGGTCCTCGCCTCGATCGACGCCGCGTGGAACCTGCACAGCGAGCTGCTCAACATGGGTTACGCCGCGTACCTGAACTTCCTCACGATCTGCCGGTCGCACTTCCCCGAGATCAGCGACCAGTCCGTGGCCAAGATGGTCAGCGGCGTCGACGTCCTGCTGTTCCGCCCGGACGACGAGCTCAAGAAGCTCGCCGCGCTCGGCATCGAGCTCGGGCTGGCCGGCGAGCTCACCTCCGGGGACGGCGCCGCGGCGATCCGTGCCCGGCTCGAGGGCTCCGACCCCGGACGCCGGTGGCTGGCCGCCTACGCCGAGTCGGCCGAACCGTGGTTCCACTTCTCCTACGGCAACGGCTTCTACCACCACCACCGCAGCTGGTCCGACGACCCGACGTTCCCGATGACGATGATCGCGGAGTACGTCGGCCGGCTGCAGGCGGGCGAGGACCTCTCCCGGCCGGTCGAGGCGGTCGCCCGCGAGCGCGACGAGGTGGTCGGGCGCTACCGCGGCCTGATCGAGGACGACGCCGACCGGCAGGCCTTCGACGAGGCGCTGGGCCTGTCCCGCGTGGTCTTCCCGTACGTGGAGAACCACAACTTCTACATCGAGCACTGGTACATGACGGTGTTCTGGAACAAGATGCGCGAGCTGGGGGCGCTGTTCGTCCGGTTCGGCTTCTTCGACCGGGTCGACGACCTGTTCTTCCTTCGCCGCGCCGAGATCGTCGACGCGATCGCCGACCTCCAGATGGCCTGGTGCGGCGGCGGGGAGCCGCTCGGCCCCGACCACTGGCCGGGCGTCGTCGCCGAGCGCCGCCGCATCCACCGCGCGCTGTCGCGGTGGACCGCCCCGCCGGCCCTCGGCCCGGCGCCGGGCGAGATCGTCGAGCCGATGACGATCATGCTCTGGGGCATCACCAGCGAGCAGGTGGAGAAGTGGCTCGCCGCCCAGGAGGGCGGCGACGGCGCGCGCACGCTGTCCGGCTTCGCCGGCTCGCCGGGGGTCGCCGAGGGCCCGGCCCGCGTCGTGCTCAGCCCCGACGAGCTCGACACCCTGGAGGACGGCGAGATCCTGGTCGCGCCGATCACCAGCCCGAGCTGGACCCCGGTCTTCGCCCGCATCAGGGGCGCGGTCAGCGACATCGGCGGGATCATGTGCCACGCCGCGATCGTGTCCCGCGAGTACGGGCTGCCCGCCGTCGTCGGCACGGGCACCGCCACGGCCGCCATCCGCACCGGTCAGCGCATCCGCGTCGACGGCGACACCGGCACCGTCACCATCCTCGACTGACCGCCCGCACCACCCGCCGCCCCGGTCGCCGTCGGCCAGGGGCGGCGGGGCCCCTCCCCCAGGAGCTCCTCCCGTGACATCCCGCTTCACCCGACCACTGGCCGGGCTCCGGCTGACCGACCGGCCGGCCGTCGGCGGCAAGTGCGCCAGCCTCGGCGAGCTGCTCGCCGCCGGCATCGCCGTCCCCGACGGGTTCGCCGTCACCGTCGACGCCTTCGAGCTCTTCCGCGACACCGGCGGGCTGCGCGACCGGCTCAAGGCGGTCGTCCTCGCCGCCGACGCCGCCAGCCCGTCGTCCCTGGAGGCCGCGCAGCGCGAGGCGATCGGCCTGATCGACCGGGCGGAGCTGCCCGCAGACGTGGTCCGGGAGATCCGCGAGGGCTACGCCTCGCTGTGCGCCCGGGCCGGGCGGGACGACCTGCCGGTCGCCGTCCGGTCCTCGGCGGTGGCCGAGGACGGCGACGCGGCGAGCTTCGCCGGGCAGCAGGAGACCTACCTGTGGGTGGTCGGCGCGGACGACGTCGTCGAGCACGTCCGCGCCTGCTGGGCCAGCCTCTACACCCCGCAGGCGATCGCCTACCGCAGCGGGCTCGACGACGACGAGGCCCGCCGCGCGACGCAGATCTCGGTCGGGGTGCAGACCATGGTCGACGCCGCGGTCGCCGGGGTGGCGTTCACCGTCAGCCCGCGCACCGGCGACCGGTCGGTGGTCGCGGTCAACGCCAGCTGGGGCCTCGGCCACGCCGTCGTCTCCGGCGAGGTGACCCCCGACGAGTTCTTCGTGAGCAAGGCCGACTGGTCGGTCACCAGCCGGCGGGTGGCGCACAAGGCGCACCGGTGCCTGCCCGACCCGTCCGGCTCCGGCACGGTCACCGTCGAGGTCCCGCCCGAGCTGCGGGACCGGCCGTGCCTCGACGACGCCACCCTGCGGGAGCTGGCGGAGCTGGCCGTCCGGGTGGAGCGGCACTACGGCTGCCCGCAGGACATCGAGTGGGCGCTGGACCGGCACTCCTCGTCGCTCGTGCTGCTGCAGAGCCGCCCCGAGACGACCTGGAGGACCCGCAAGGCCGAGGCGAGGGCCAAGCAGCCGGCGACCGGCTACCTCGGCATGCTGCACACCCTGGGGAGCCGGCCGTGACGACCGCGGAGAGCGCGCCGGGCTGGGACGACGTCCTCGAGCTGGTGCGCCGGCTGGAGGACAGCGGCTACGCCGACGTCGAGCTGGAGATGCCGGGCGTGTCGCTGCGGGTCTCCCGCTCGGTGCTCCCGCCGCGGACCGGCGCACCGGCGGCGGCGCCCGCCCCCGTGCCCACCGCCGCGGCCGCACCGGCACCCGCCGCACCGCCCCCGGCACCGCCGCCGCCGGCGGAGGAGCACCTCGTCGAGATCCCCGCGCCGGTGCTCGGCGTCTTCTACCGCCGCCCGTCCCCGGACGCGCCCCCGTTCGTCGACGTCGGCGGCGAGGTCGAGCCGCACACGACGGTCGCCATCGTCGAGGTGATGAAGCTGATGAACCAGGTGCCCGCGGGCGTGCGCGGCCGGGTCGTGCGCGTCTGCGCCGAGGAGGGCCAGCTGGTCGAGCACGGGCAGCCGCTGTTCCTGGTCGACCCCCGGACGGCGCCGTGACCACCGTGCTCGTGGCCAACCGCGGCGAGATCGCCGTCCGGGTCGTCGCGGCCTGCCGCCGGCTCGGCCTCTCCCCCGTCGTCGCCGTCAGCGCCGCCGACCGGGACTCGCTGGGCGCCCGCCTCGCCGACCGCGCGGTCTGCATCGGGCCGTCGGCGCCCGCCGGGTCCTACCTGCGCGCCGACCTGCTCGTCCAGGCCGCGCTCGGCGTCGGCGCCGAGGTCCTGCACCCGGGCTACGGCTTCGCCAGCGAGCAGCCGGCGCTGGCCGAGGCCTGCGAGGCGAACGGCGTCGCGTTCGCCGGCCCGCGCGCCGAGACGCTGCGCGCGGTCGGCGACAAGACCTCGGCGCGGGCGGTGGCCGAGAAGGCGGGCGTCCCGGTGGCCCCGGGCGCGGAGGTGCCGGACGAGGCCGCCGCGCTCGCCGCCGCCCGTGAGATCGGCTTCCCCCTGCTGGTCAAGGCGGTGCACGGCGGCGGCGGTCGGGGGATCCACCCGGCACGGGACGACGACGAGCTGCGTCGCGTGCTGCCCCAGGCCGCGGCCGAGGCCCGGGCCGGCTTCGGCGACGACGCGCTCTACGTCGAGCGGTTCTACCCGCGGGCCCGCCACGTCGAGGTGCAGGTGTTCGGCGACGGGGTCGGCGGCTGCGTCGTCCTGGGCGAGCGGGACTGCTCGGTGCAGCGCCGGCACCAGAAGCTGCTCGAGGAGTGCCCGGCCCCCGGGCTGCCGGCCGCCACCCGGGAGCGGCTGCGCACCAGCGCCGCCGACCTGGTGCGCGAGCTGCACTACCGCGGCGCCGGCACCGTGGAGTTCCTCGTCGACACGGAGTCCGACGCCGTCGTGTTCCTCGAGGTGAACGCCCGCATCCAGGTCGAGCACCCGGTCACCGAGGAGGCGTACGGCGTCGACCTGGTGGCCGCCCAGCTGCGGCTGGCCCTCGGCGAGCCGCACGGCCTGCCGGCCGACCTCCCGGAGCCCACCTCCCACGTGCTCGAGTGCCGGCTCAACGCCGAGGACCCGCACGCCGGCTTCCGGCCCAGCCCCGGGCGGGTGACCGCGGTCCGCTTCCCCCGCGGCCCGGGCATCCGGGTGGACACCCACGTGACCGACGGCTACCTGTTCCCGCCGTTCTACGACAGCCTGCTGGCCAAGCTCGTCGTCCGCGCCCACAGCCGGGAGGCGGCGATCGACGCGATGCTGGCCGCGCTCGCCGCGACCGGGATCGACGGCGTCGAGACCACCCGGGCCGTGCACGAGGCGGTGCTCGCGCACCCCGACTTCCGCGCCGGCGGCGTGCCCACGCGGTGGCTGGAGACGATCTGGCCGCCGGAGGTGGCGGCGTGACCGCCCCCCGGAAGCCCGTGCGGCTGGTCGACACCAGCACCCGTGACGGCAACCAGAGCCTGTGGGGTGCCACCGGCCTGACCACCGGCATGGTGGAGGCGCTCGGCCCGGCGCTGGAGCGGGCCGGCTTCGCGGCGCTCGACTTCACGTCCTCCACGCACCTGTCGGTGGGCGTGCGCTGGCACCGCGAGGACCCGTGGGAGCGGATCCGCCGGATGCGTGCCGTCGTCCCGACCACGCCGCTGTCGCTGATCACCACCGGCATGCGGTTCATGTCGTGGGACCGCTCGCCGGAGTCGCTCATGCGGCTGTCGCTGGCCGCGCTGGCGCGGCACGGCATGCGGCGGCTGCAGATCGCGGAGCCGATGAACGACGCCGAGGCCGCCCTCGCCGTCGCCCGGATGGCCAAGGAGGAGGGGCTCGAGCAGGTCGTGGCCGCGGTCACGTTCACCGAGTCGCCGGTGCACACCGACGACCTCTACCGGTCGGCGGCCAAGACGCTGGCCGCCGACCCGGCCGTGGACGCCGTCTACCTCAAGGACCCGGGCGGGCTGCTCACGCTGGAGCGCACCGCCACCCTGGTCCCCGAGCTGCGGGCCGCCGTCGGTGAGCTGCCGCTGGAGCTGCACAGCCACTGCACCACCGGCGTCGCCCCGCAGGTCTACGTGCTCGCCGCGCAGCTGGGCGTCGACGTCCTGCACACCGCGATCGGGGTGCTGGCCAACGGCACCAGCCAGCCGTCGGTCACCCGGCTGGCCGCCAACCTGGCCACCGTCGGCATCGACGTGGACGTCGACCTGGACCCGGTGGCCGAGGCGGAGTCGTTGATCGACCGGATCTGCTCCGAGCAGGGCCTGCCCCCCGGGCGGCCGTCCGAGTACGACCTGAGCTACCACGCGCACCAGGTGCCCGGCGGCATGATGGGCACCCTGCGCCGGCAGCTCGACGAGCTGCGCATCCCGGAGGCGCTGCCGGCCGTCCTCGAGGAGGTCGGCCGGGTCCGCGCCGAGCTCGGCTATCCGATCATGGTCACGCCGTACAGCCAGTTCGTCGGCAGCCAGGCGGTGCTCAACGTCGTCGCGGGGCGCTCCGGCCAGGACCGGTGGTCGCGGCTGCCCGACGAGGTCATCCGCTACGTGCTCGGCCACTTCGGCACGCCGCCCGGGGAGATCGACTCGGAGGTGCGGCAGCGGGTCGCCGACGCGCCGCGCACGCGCGAGCTGGACCGGCCGCTCGCCGAGCCGTCCGCCGACGACCTGCGCAGCCGGGTCACGAGGTCGCTCGGCCGCCCGGCCGACGACGACGAGGTGGTGCTGCGCACGGTGCTGCCCGCCGAGCAGCTCGACGCCGTGGTCAGCCCCGCGCCGCGCTGGCCGGCGCCGCGAGTGACCACGGCGGCCGACTTCGCCACCGCCGTCGCCGAGCTGCCGCGCTGGCGGTCGATCGACGTGACCCTCGGCGACTCGACCGTCTCGCTGCGCCGGCCCGGGGAGGGAGCGCCGTGACCGACACGACCGCCGTCGACACCCGCCTGGCCGAGCGGCTGGCCGCCGTGCGCGGGGTGCTGTTCGACGTGGACGGCTGCCTCGTGCTCTCCGACAGCCCCGGCGGGCACGGCGGCGAGCCGCTGCCGGGGGCCGCGGAGGCCCTGGCGCAGGTGCGCGCGGCCGGGCGCTCGCTCGTCGTCTTCACCAACGCCTCCAGCCAGGTGCCGGCCCAGCTGGCCGCCTCGCTGCGCGGGCTGGGCCTCGCCGTCGCCGACGAGGAGGTGCTCACCCCGTCGGTGGTGGCCGCCGAGGTGGTGCGCGAGCGCTTCGGGTCGCAGCCGGTGCTGGCCTTCGGCGGGCCGGGGCTGCTCGACGTCCTGACCGCCGGCGGGGTCACCCTGGTCGCCCCCGACCGCCCGGCCGACGCGGTGGCCGTGGTCGTGGGCTGGGACACCAACTTCACGCGCGACCGGCTGCAGGCCGCCGCCGACGCGCTGTGGAGCGGTGCCGACCTCCTGGTGTGCAGCGACGCCCGCCGCTTCGCCTCGCGCACGCGGCCGATGGCCGGCGTCGGCGGCTTCATCGCCCAGGGGCTGTCCTACGTCACGCAGCGCGGCTACGAGGTGCTCGGCAAGCCGTCGCCGATCGCCATGGCGGTCGCCGCCCGGCGGCTGGGTGTGCCGGCCGAGGAGGTGCTGGTGGCCGGCGACGACCTCACCCTGGAGGCCCGCATGGCCCGTGCCGCCGGGGCGGTGGCGGTGCTGGTCACGACCGGCATGCACGGCCCGGCGGACGTCGCGGGTGCCCCGCCGGAGGACCGGCCCGACCTCGTGGTCGACGGGCTGCCGCAGCTCATGCGGCTGTGGCGCGCCGCCGACGAGGCGCGGGCGTGACCGTCGAACCGGGGACGGTGCTGTGGACCCCGCCCCGCGACGCGCGGGCGCGGTCCCGCCTCGGCGCCTTCCTCGACCGGGTCGAGCGGCGCACCGGCCGCAACCTGCCCGGCTACGAGGCGGCCTGGCGCTGGTCGGTCGAGGACCTGGAGGGGTTCTGGGCCGAGGTCTGGGACTGGGCCGGCGTCGTCGCGCACACCCCGTACCGGCGGGTCCTCGGACGGCGGGACATGCCGGGAGCGGAGTGGTTCCCCGGCGCGACCCTGAACTACGCCGAGCACGCGCTGCGCCGACCGGAGGGCGAGGTCCGGATCCGGGCGCGCAGCCAGACGCGCGGGCCCTGGGACCTGACCGGCGCCGAGCTCACCGACCTGGTCGGCCGCGCCCAGCAGGGGCTGCTCCGGCTCGGGATCGGGCGCGGCGACCGCGTGGTCGGCTACCTGCCGAACATCCCCGAGGCCGTCGCCGTCCACCTCGCCGCCGCCGGCCTGGGCGCGATCTGGTGCAGCGTCCCGGCGGAGATGGGGCCGCGCAGCGTGCTCGACCGCGTCGGCCAGCTCGACCCGGCGGTGCTGGTCTGCGTCGACGGCTACCGGTGGGGGGCGAAGACCGTCTCCCGCGTGGACGAGGTGCGGCACGTGCGGGCGGCGCTGCCCGGTGTCCGGGTGGTCGGTGTCCCGTACCTCGGCGAGGGCGACCTCGACGCCGACCTGTCCTGGTCGGAGTTCACCGCGACCGCGGCCGCCCCGGTGTTCGAGCCGGTGCCGTTCGACCACCCGCTGGTCGTGCTGTTCTCCAGCGGGACCACCGGGCTGCCGAAGGCGATCGTGCACGGCCACGGCGGGCTGCTGCTGGAGCACGCCAAGGCGCTCGGCCTGCAGATGGACGTCGGCCCGGGCGACACCGGCTTCTGGTACACGACCACCGGCTGGATGGTGTGGAACCTCCTGGTCAGCGGGCTCACCGTGGGCGCGGCGGTCGTCCTCCACGACGGCGACCCCGGCTGGCCGGACCTGTCGACCCAGTGGGCGGTGGCCGCAGAGACGCGGGCGACGCTGTTCGGCACCAGCGCCGGCTACCTCTCCGCCTGCGCCCGCGCCGGGCTCCGGCCGGGTGAGCGCCACGACCTCTCGGCGCTGCGCGAGGTGACCTCCTCGGGGTCGGCGCTCTCGGCTGCCGCGGCGGCATGGGTCTACGACTCCGTCGCCGACGACCTGCTGCTCGCCTCGACCTCCGGCGGCACCGACGTGTGCAGCGGCTTCGTCGGCGGCAGCCCGCTCACCCCGGTGTACGCCGGGGAGATGACCTGCCGCCCGCTCGGCGTCGCCACCGAGGCGTTCGACCCGGAGGGCCGGCCGGTGCGCGGCGTGCCCGGCGAGCTGGTGGTCACCGAGCCCATGCCCTCGATGCCGGTCGGGTTCTGGGGCGACCCCGACGGCGAGCGCTACCGGTCGGCGTACTTCGACGTCTACCCGGGCGTCTGGCGGCACGGCGACTGGCTGGTGCGCACCGAGCGGGACACCTGGGTGATCACCGGGCGCTCGGACGCGACGCTCAACCGCGGCGGCGTCCGCCTGGGCACCGCCGAGTTCTACGGCGTCCTCGACGGCCTGCCCGAGGTGTCGGACAGCCTCGTGGTCCACCTGGAGGACGAGGCGACGGCGCACGGCCGGCTGGTCGTCCTCGTCGTCCCCGCCGCGGACGCCGACGAGGAACGGCTGGCGGAGCTCGTCCGGACGACGCTGCGCCGCGAGCTCTCGCCGCGGCACGTGCCCGACGACGTGGTCGCGGTGCCCGTGCTGCCGCGCAACGGCAACGGCAAGCGGCTGGAGGTTCCGCTCAAACGGGTGCTGCAGGGCGTGCCCGTGGCGGACGCGGTCGACGCCGGCAGCCTGGACCGCCCGGAGGCGTTCACCGCGGCCGTCGCCGCGGTCAGGGAGAGGGTGCTCGGCGGACTGCGCGCGTGACCGGGGACCGTCGTGGTGCTGGGGCGCGACGGTCGGCCGCGGTGACGTCGACCCCGGCTCCGGCCGGCCCGTCGCAGCCGTTCGCCTCCGCGGTGCCGGCGATCCCGCCGCCGGCCGGCACCGGTGCGCGCGCCGTCACCCGCGGAGCACCGCGGACCGGGGCAGCCGCAACCCGGTGCCGTCCCAGGTCAGGCCGCGCAGGTCGCGGACGACGACGCCGGCCTCGCTGCCCAGCGCCCGCTCCCCCACCCCGACCACCGCGGCGCCCGCCGCGCGACCCGCGGCGATACCGGCGCCGCTGTCCTCCAGGACGGCGCAGTCCTCCGGCGGCAGCCCCAGCGCCGAGGCCGCGATCAGGTAGCCGGCGGGGTCGGGCTTGCCGCGGCGCACGTCCTCGGCCGTGACCAGCACCGGCGGCAGCGGCAGCCCCGCGGCGGCCAGCCGGGCGGTCAGCAGCTCCCGGCTCCCCGAGGTGACGACGGCCCACGGCTCGTCCTCGCCGAGCTCGGCCAGCAGCTCGGCCGCGCCCGGGCAGGCGGTCACCGAGGAGGCGTCCTCGAGCTCGAAGCGGTCGATGTCGGCCAGCGCCCGCGGGCGGTCGGCGTGGTCGACCAGCAGCGCGACGGTGTCGGCCGACCGCCGCCCGTGGACCACCGGCAGCACCGCGGCCGGGTCGAGGTCCCAGCGGTGCGCCCACCGCGACCAGGAGACCTCGACGCTGGCATCGGAGTCGACGAGGACGCCGTCGGCGTCGAACAGCAGGCCGCGGCACGGGATCTCGATCATCGCCGACCAGCATCGGGCACCGGGTGCCTTACCGGGCAGCCGCTCCCATTGGCCGGAACGACACGCCGTGCAGTGTCCGCAAACTTGCAGTCGACGCAACTTTGCGCCAGGATGGTTGCCGTGACCACCGGCCTGCGCGAGCGCAAGAAGCTCGCCACCCGCCTCGCGCTGCACGAGGCGGCCCTGCGGCTGGTCGCCGAGCGCGGTCTCGAGCACGTCTCCGTCGACGACATCGCCGAGCGCGCCGACGTCTCCCCGCGCACCTTCTTCAACTACTTCTCGTCCAAGGACGACGCCGTCCTCGGGCTGGACCCCGAGGCCTCGCGGCGGCAGGTCGACGCCTTCCGCGACCGCCCGGCCGGGGAGACGCCGGTGCAGGCGATCCGGGCGGTGCAGCGCGCGCAGGTCGCGGAGATGGCCGCCGAGTCCGAGCTGTGGCCGCTGCGCCTGAAGGTCATCGACGCCTCCCCCGGCCTGGTCGGCCGGCTGGCCGCCGCGTTCGGCGAGTCCGAGCGCGCGCTGGCCGAGGCGATCGCCGAGCGCACCGGCACCCGGGTCGGCGTCGACGTCCACCCCACCCTGCTGGCCGGGGTCGCCGCCGCGGTCATGCGCACCTCGCTGCACCGCTGGTTCACCACCGACTTCACCGCCTCGCTGCCCGACCTCGTCGACGAGGCCTGGGACGCGGTCGCCGCCGGCCTGCCGACGCCGACCGCCTGATCCCCCGCTCCACCCGCACCACCCGGTGCCGCGCGCCCGCGGCACCGGCCAGCTCTACTGAGGAGAACCCTCGTGCAGGCCCCGCTGACCGACAGTCCGCCGCCGATCGTCCTGACCCGGCGCCGGATCAACCTCATCTTCTCGGCGCTGCTCGCCGGCATGCTCATGGCCGCCCTCGACCAGACCATCGTCGCCACGGCTATGCCGACCATCGTCGGCGACCTCGGCGGCGTCTCCCACATGGCCTGGATGACCACCGCCTACCTGCTGGCCACCACGCTGGTCATGCCGGTCTACGGCAAGTTCGGCGACCTCTGGGGCCGGCGCACGCTGTTCCTGGTCGCGATCGGCCTGTTCACGGTCGCCAGCCTCGGCGCGGCGCTGTCGCCCAACTTCACCTGGCTGGTCATCTGGCGCGGCGTCCAGGGACTGGGCGGCGGCGGCCTGATGATCCTGTCGCAGGCGATCATCGCCGACGTCGTCCCCGCCCGGGAGCGCGCGAAGTACATGGGCCCGATCGGCGCCCTGTTCGGCCTCTCCGCCGTCGCCGGGCCGCTGGTCGGCGGCTTCTTCACCGACTCGGCGCTGTTCGGCTGGCAGTGGTGCTTCTGGGTGAACGTGCCGGTCGGCCTGGCCGCGTTCCTCATCGGCTGGTTCGCCCTCACCCTGCCCCGCAAGCGGAGCACGACGCCGCTGGACTACGCCGGCATCGTCGCCCTGTCGGCCACGACGACGTCGTTGATCATGTTCACCGACTTCGGCGGCAGCGACGGCTGGAGCGCCCCGGTGACGCTGTGGTGGATCGCCGCGTTCGTCGTCTCGGCGGTGGCGTTCGTGCTGGTCGAGCGCCGGGCGGTCGAGCCGATCATCCCGCTGTCGCTGTTCGGCAACCGCACCTTCGTGGTGGCCACGGCGCTGGGCATGGCCGTCGGCCTGGGCATGTTCTCGGCGATCGCCTTCATGCCGACGTTCCTGCAGATGAGCTCGGGCCTGTCGGCCGCCAACTCGGGGCTGCTCATGCTGCCCATGACCGCCGGCATCATCCTGACCATCCAGAGCTCGGCGGCGTTCATCCAGCGGACCGGCCGCTACAAGGTCTTCACGATCGCCGGCGCCGCGGTCATCGCGGCCACGATGGTCTGGATGACCACGCTGTCGGGGGCGACCTCGCTGTGGACCATCGGCCTGATGTTCTTCGCGCTCGGCGCCGGCCTCGGCCTGATCATGCAGAACGTCGTCCTGGCCGCGCAGAACGCCGTCCCGGCCGAGCAGATCGGCACCGCCACCTCGACGAACAACTACTTCCGCGAGGTCGGCGCCACCCTGGGCATCGCGCTGTTCGGCACGCTGTTCACCAGCCGGCTGGCCGACAACCTGGTGGGCGCGCTGACCGAGAACGGCGCGCAGGCGGCGCAGGCCGGCATCACCTCGGCCGAGACCCTCACGCCGGCGGCGGTCGACGCGGCCGGCGAGCCGCTGAAGACGGCGATCGTCGACGCGTACGCGAACTCGCTGGCCCCGGTGTTCTGGTACCTCGTGCCGATCCTGCTGGTCGCGGTGGCGCTGGCGTTCCTGCTCAAGGAGATCCCGCTCGCCGAGATCGCCGGCATGGTCGCCCGCGGCGAGGCGGTCGAGTCCGAGGACGAGCTGGCGGCGCTCACCGCCCCGGCCGACGTGGTCGACGAGCCGGTCGTGGTCGAGCGGTCCGACGACCGCGACGACGACCCGCGCGACGCGCCCGTCCCCGCGTAGCCCACCGGTCCGACGGCCGGGGCCCGGGACCACCACGGTCCCCGGCCCCGGCCGTTCACGCTCCGGGGGACAGCGCGATGCCGACCACGGTGACGTCGTCGGCGTCGGGCGGGTCCAGCACCGACACCACGTGGTCGACCAGCTCCTGCGGCGGCGCGGCCGCCGCGGCGCGGGCCGCGGAGCGCAGCGCGGCCATCCCCGCCTCCAGGCCGGCGCCGCGCCGCTCGACCAGTCCGTCGCTGCACAGCAGCAGCCGGTCGTCGGGGGTGAGCCGCACCCGCACCTCGCGGTGGCCGGTCGCCTCGACCAGCCCCAGCGCGGGGCCGCGCTCGTCGTCGAGCCACGCGGCCCCCTCCGGACCGACGCGCAGCACCGGCACGTGCCCGGCGGTGGCCAGCACGGCCTCGCCGGTGGCCGGGTCGAGCTCGGCCACGACGGCGGTGGCCAGCTCCTCGGGCAGCAGCTGGGCGACGAGCGCGTTCAGCGCGTCCAGCGCGGCCGCCGGGCCCTCGTCTCGGACCAGGGAGGCGCGCAGCGCGTGCCGAAGCTGGGCGGTGATCGCCGCGGCCGGCAGGCCGTGCCCGGCCGCGTCGCCGAGCACCACAGACACCCGCCCGCTGGGGAGAGGGACGACGTCGTACCAGTCCCCGCCGACGACGTCGCGGGCGCTGGGCAGGTAGCGGGCGGCGAGGGCCAGCCCGGGCACCTCCGGCGGCTGCGCCAGCAGCAGGGTGCGCTGCAGCGCCGCGGCCAGGCGGTCGTCCTCCTCGGCCCGGTCGAGCCGCGCGGCGCCCAGCTGGGCGGCGAGCTCCCGGGCGGCGGCGACCTCGTGCGGCCGCCACGGCTCGGCGGTGCCGCGGACGATCTCGCTCCACGCGGCGAACGACCGGCGCGGGGACAGCCGCGGGCCGCCGTCGTCGGGGACCACCTCCGAGGTGCGCGGGTCGCCGCCCCAGGTGACCGTGCGCAGCGTCTCGGGCCGGAACCAGGCGAGGAAGTCGCCCCGGCCGCCGCCGACCTCCACGGCGAGCACGCCGCTCGCGGTCGCCGCCAGGTCGGCCGACGCCGGCAGCACGCGCGGCACCCGGTCGGTGACCGCGGCGCCGGCGCCGAGGAGCTCCCGCACCAGCCCGGGGACCCGGTCCGGCGGCGGGGTCGACCCCAGCAGGTGCAGCCGCCCGTCGAGCCGCACCGCCGCGCCGGCCGCGGGCAGCAGGTCCAGCACCGTCGTCGTACCCCCGACGAGGGCGGCGGCCGGGCGGCGCGGGGCCCGGCCCAGCGCGGCCACCAGCCGGGCCTGCCGCTGCGCCACCTCGACCACGCGGTCGCGCTCGCCGCTCTCCGCGGTCGTGCGCAGCAGCAGCGAGGCTGTGCGGCCGAGGAACTCCGCCGCCGTCCGGTCGGCGTAGGACGGCCGGTGCGGCCCGCGGTAGCCGTGGCAGGCGATCAGCCCCCACAACCGGCCGCGGTCGACCAGCGACACCGACATGGAGGCGACCACGCCCATGTTGGCGAGGTACTCGAGGTGCACCGGGGAGACGCTGCGCAGCACGGACCGCGACAGGTCCAGCGGGCCGCCGGTGAGCGGGTTGACCGCCGGCCGCAGCGGCACCGGCGCGTAGCGCGCGTCGGGGATGAGCCGCAGCCAGTTGCGGGTGTACAGCTCGCGGGCCTGGGCGGGGATGTCGCCGGCCGGGTAGTGCAGCCCGAGGAAGGGCTCGAGGTCGTCGCGGCGGCTCTCGGCGACGACCTCGCCGTTCCACTCGGCGTCGAAGCGGTACACCATCACCCGGTCGAAGCCGGTCAGCGCCCGCACGTCGCGGGCCAGGGCGGCGGTGAGCTCGTCGAGCGACCCGCTCTCCGACAGCCGCGCCAGGACGGCGGGCAGCCGCGCGTGCCACTCCGCCGGCGCCCGCTCGGCGCCGGCCAGCGGCTCCCACTCCGCGAGGAGCAGGCCGTCGCGCCGGTGCACGACCAGGTCCGCCTCGCCGCCGGCGACCGTCTGCCGCAGCGGTTCGAGCGCGTCCCCGGCCAGGTCCGCGCGCAGGGCGGCGAGATCGGCGGGGGCGAGCAGCTCGGCCAGCGGCCGGCCGAGCACCTCGGCGCCGAACAGGTCGCCCGCGTTGGCCGAGGCGCTGACCACGGTGAGGTCGGGCTCGGTCAGGGCCAGCAGCACCCCGTGGGGCTGGATCGCGCCCGGCACGGCGATCGGCTCGGCGGCGCAGTGCCGCAGCGCCTCCTCCGTTCCCCGGTCGGACGTCGGGACGCTCATGCCCCGCGACCCTACGGGCGGCTGTCGCGGCCGACGAGGTCGGTGGAGGGCAGCACCGGGACGACGCTGTCGATCGACAGCAGGTCGAACACCAGGCGCACGGGGCGGTTGGTCGGCGGGCACACCACCTGCAGCGCCGCGCCGCTGCGGCCGGCCGCCCGCGCGGCACGGGCGATCTGGCGGGCTCCGCTGGAGTCGATGAACGTCGTCGCCGTGAGGTCGAGGGCCAGCAGCGCGGGCCGCTCCGCGAGGGCGCGCTCGACCTCGTCGGCCAGGCGCGGCGCGGTGAGCACGTCCAGCTCACCGGTCACCTGCAGCACGGGCACCTCGCGTACCGACGTGTGCCGCACGTCGAAGGACACCCGCGCCCCCTCTCGTGGTGAACTGGACGGGTTCCCCGAGGGTAGAGGTACATGATCGTCCGGAGGTGGCCGGCCGTGCGCGTCCAGCTCTCCGTCCACCTCCCGGTGGACCTGCACAGCGTGCCGTTCACCCGTGCGCTGTGCCGCCAGGCGCTGGAGCACCTGCGGGTCGAGGAGCCGGTCGTCGAGCAGCTCGCCCTGGCCCTCAGCGAGGTGTGCGCCAACGCCGTCCGCCACGCGGGCCGGCAGGAGTACGAGGTGCGCGTCGACATCGACGACGCGCGCTGCCGGATCAGCGTGCTCGACGACGGTCCCGGCTTCGACCCCGACGCGGTGCCGCGCCCCACGGCCCCGGCCCTCGACGGCGGTCACGGCCTGGCGCTGGTGCGGGCCCTGGTCGACACCCTCGAGTTCGTCCGCGAGGACGACGGCCGGCACCGCGTGACCTTCGAGAAGGCGCTGCCCCCCGCCGGCGTGCGGCCCGGTCAGTGCAGGGCGGCGTCGGCCGGCCCGGTCACCCAGCGCCGGAAGCGGACCACCAGCCCCGAGCGCGTCGGCGCGCAGCAGTACGGGCCGGCGGCGACCGGGAGCCCCGCGGGGAAGGGCGCCACGCGCACCAGCCGGTAGGGGTCGTCCCCCGCCCGGGCGCGGACGGTGACGGCGTCGCCGGAGCGGCTCGCCCGCACGGTGACCGTCCGGCCCGCCCACTCCGGTACCGGGGCCACCGACCAGTCCGACCGGCCGAGGGTGACCACCGCGCCCACCTGCGGCACGCCGTCGGAGAACTCGACGCCGGCCTTGACCCACGTCTCCGCGCCGGCGCGCAGCACGAGGCCGGCCTGGTCGAACTGCCGGTCGTAGGAGAGGTCGAAGGTGACCTCGACGGCGCCCGGGTCGTCCAGCGGCGCGAGCAGCGCGTGGGCGTCGTCGTGCACGAACCCGTAGGCCGTGTGCCGCCAGGCGTCGCTGCCCTCGGCGGCCGTGACCAGCAGGTCGGGCCCCTCCTCGGTCGCCGCGACCGGCGGCGTCGTCCAGGTGCCCTCGGCCCAGGACCTCGTGCTCGTGCTCACTCGCACCCTCCGCGGGCGATCACGGGGTTCGGGACGGGACACGCCGCCCGCCCGCGGCGCGTCGCCTCCCGAGGTCCATGATCGTCGCAGGTCACCGGCACAGCACGTCCGGGGATCGCGGACCGCGGGGTCCGCGCGCATCGTCGCGGCATGAACGCTGTCCGTTCCCTCGTGGGGACCGTCGGCGTCGTCCTCGCCGTGGTCCTCCTGCTGCTCGGCCTGGTCCTCACCCCGGTCCTGCTCCCCCTGGCCCCGCTGGTGCTGCTCGTCATCGGCGGCTGGAGGTTCTGGCGCCTGAAGCGCAGGGCGGAGCGGGAGGTGGAGCGCGGCCGCCGCCGCCTGCGCCGGACCGGGGAGGAGGTGGCGAAGGGGACCCGCCGCGCCCTCCACGGGTAGGCGCGCGCCCGCGTCGGACGGTGCCGTCAGTCGTGGTCGGGTGGGACGAAGCCCTTCGGCCGCTCCACCGGGACCGGCACGGTGACCGTCCGCTCGAGCACGTGCCGGCCGGAGCCCACCTCGAACGGCGCGCTGCCGTCGGGCAGCGACACCTCGGCGGTGGTGTTCGGCGGCACGGTGAGCTCGAGGGCGAACGCCGAGCCGTCGACGGACCACGACACCGCCGCCGTCCCGTAGGGCGTCTCGTGCGTCGCGGCCGCGGAGGTGATCCCCGGGCCGGGCCGCGGGGCGATCCGCAGTTTCCGGTAGCCGGGCTCGGCGGCGGCCAGGCCGGCGACGGTCCGGTGCAGCCAGTCGGCGACCGCGCCGTAGGCGTAGTGGTTGAACGAGGTCATCTCGCCGGGGTTGATCGACCCGTCGGGGAGCATCGAGTCCCAGCGCTCCCACACCGTCGTCGCACCCATCGTCACCGGGTACAGCCACGACGGGTTCTCCCGCTGCAGCAGCAGCTGGTAGGCGGTGGCCACCTCGTCGGCGTCCACCAGGGCGTCGGTGACGAACGGCGTGCCGAGGAAGCCGGTGCCGATGTGGAACCCGTCGTCGGCCACCTGCTCGGCCAGCAGCCGCCCCGCGTGCTCGCGCTGCGCGGGCAGGAGCAGGTCGCACTCGAGCGCCAGGGCGTAGGCGGTCTGCGCCGGGTAGGCCACCCGGCCGGTCGGGGTGACGTACTCGGCGCGGAACCGCTCCGCGGCCCGCTCGGCCAGGGCGGCGTGCTCGCTGCCGTCGCGGCCCAGCACGGCGGCGGCCTCGGCCATGATCCGCGCCGACCGGGCGAGGTAGGCCGTGGCCACCAGCGGCCACGGGGTGCGGGCGGCCCCGGGCTGGTCCGGCGGCGCGGCCGGGTCCAGCCAGTCGCCGAGCATGAAGGGCACGCCGGCGAAGTCGAGGTCGCTCCCGGCGGCCGAGGCGAAGGCGTCGAGCCAGGCGGTCATCGACGCCCACTGGTCGGCGAGCAGCTGCGCGTCGCCGTGCCGCTGGTACAGCGTCCACGGGACGACGACGGCGGCGTCGCCCCAGCCGGCCTCGGCCTGCACGGGGAACGGGAGCAGCGGGATCCACGGCACGTACAGCGGGACGACGCCGTCCAGGTCCTCCAGCTGCTCGGCGGCGAGGTCGGCCAGCCAGGAGCGCAGCATGCCGGCGGTGTCGTAGAGGAACGCCGCCGTCGGCACGAAGGCCTCCAGGTCGCCGGTCCAGCCGAGCCGCTCGTCGCGCTGCGGGCAGTCGGTGGGGACGTCGACGAAGTTGCCGCGCATGCCCCATGCGACGTTCTCGTGCAGCTTGGTCACGTCCGGGTCGGAGCAGGTGAACGTGCCGGTCGGGCGCAGGTCGGTGTGGACGACGACGGCCTCCAGGTCGGCCGTGGTGAGCTCGCCCGGCCACCCCTCGACCTCGGCGTACCGGAAGCCGTGGAAGGTGAACCGCGGCTCCCAGGTGCGCGGCCCCTCGCCGTCGAGGACGACGACGTCGGTGGCCCGCGCCTTGCGCAGCGGGCGGGTGCCCAGCTCGCCGTCCTCGAGCACCTCCGCGTGCCGCACCGTGATCTCCGTGCCCGCCGGGGCGTCGGGCAGCGCGAACCGGATGCGGCCGACCAGGTTCTGCCCGAAGTCGACGAGCACCTTGCCCGCCGGCGACCGGAAGACCTCGACCGCGGGCAGCACCTGCGTGCGGCGCACGGGTGGGCCGGTGGGGGCGACCAGCGTGGCGACGTCGAGCGCGCCGGTCTCCACGGGGCTCCAGGCGGCGTCGTCGAAGCCGGCCGTCGACCAGCCGGGCAGCTCGCGGCGGGCGTCGAAGGTCTCCCCGCCGTAGAGGCCGGCGCGCGTGGTCGGGGCCGCGGTCGAGCGCCAGGAGCCGTCGGTGCCCACGATCGTCCGCGTGCCGTCGGGGTGCTCGACCTCGAGCTGGGCGAGCAGGCCGGTGCGCTCGCCCCAGTGGCCGCGGCTGCCGGTGAAGCCGATGTAGCCGCGGAACCAGCCGTCGGCCAGCTGGGCGCCGAGCGCGTTGGCGCCCTCGGTGACGAGCGCGGTGACGTCGTAGGTCTGGTAGCGCAGCCGGTGCCGGTAGCTGGTCCAGCCGGGCGCGAGCACGTGGTCGCCGACCGGCCGGCCGTTGAGCTCGGCCTCGTAGACGCCCTGCGCGGTGGCGTAGAGGCGGGCCCGCGCGACCGGCTTGTCGAGCGTGAACCCGCGGCGCAGCAGCAGCACCGGCTCGTCGGCGTCGTCCGGCAGCACGGGCCGGACGAGCTCCGCCGTCCAGTCGGCCGGCGCCAGCAGGCCCGCCTCGACGACGGCGTCCTGGCTCCACGCCGACGGCTCGGCCGCGCCCTCGCCCCACACCCGCACCCGCACGCTGCGCCGCTCGCGGCTGGTCAGCGGCGGGGCGTCCCAGGCGACGAGCACCGACTCGGCCGACTCGACCCGCCCCGACGACCGGTCGCCGATCTCGAGCTCGTAGGCGGCCTGCCGCCAGCCGGGCAGATCGGTCCGCACCACCCAGGACAGGCGCGGCGTCGCCTCGCCGATCCCCAGCGGCTCGCGGTGGTGCTCGACGGTGACCGGCGCGACGGTGACGTCGCTCATGCCCGGCCCCCCATCACCGACATGGCCATCTCGGTGGTCATGACGTCAGGGCCCCCTTCAGGTACTCGACGGACAGGCGGACCAGCGCGTCGACGTCGTCGTGGCCGTCGAAGATGTGCTGCGCACCCTCGACCGGCACGAGGCGGGCCTCGACGCCGGCGGCGGTCAGGGCGGCGTGCAGCGCCTCGCTCTGCGCGTAGGGCACCAGCCAGTCGGCGGTGCCGTGCACGAGGAGGAACGGCGGCGCGTCCGCGGTGACGTGGGTGATCGGGCTGGCATCGGCCAGCGCCGCGCCCTCCAGCCCGCGGGTGAGCTGGTCCTCCGGCGCGACCAGGAGCTCGGGCGGCAGCTTCTCGGCGATGTGCGGCGGCGGGGTGCGGCGCGGCATGGTCGACAGGTCGGAGACGCCGTACCAGTCGACGACGACGTCCACCGCCGACGACGGGCCCACGACGCCGTGCGTGCCCTCCAGGTCGGCGCGGTGCGCGGTCAGGCCGAGCGCGGCGACGATGTGCCCGCCGGCCGACTCCCCCATCGCGCCGATGCGCTCGGTGGAGACGCCCAGCTCGTCGGCGAAGGCCCGCAGGTAGCGGACGGCGGCCTTGGCGTCGTGCAGCTGCGCGGGGAACGGCGCCTCCAGCGCGTGCCGGTAGTCGATCGTGGCGACGGCGAGACCGGCGTCGAGCAGCGCGTCGAAGACCTGGTCCGGCCGGAACGTCTCGGGCAGGATCCGCCGGTCGCCGAACATGAACCCGCCGCCGTGCACCCACACCACCAGCGGCGCCGGGCCCTCGCCGGCCGGCACCCACAGGTCCAGCTGCAGCGGCCGGTAGCCGAAGGCGACGGCGTAGGTCAGCCCGCCGTAGTGCAGCGCGCCGTCGTCGCGGCGGGTCGGCTCGTGCGGCGGCAGGAACCGGGCGGGCCCGGCCCACTCGGTGGTCGTCTCGGCCGTCATCGCGGGCTCGCCTCCAGGGTGCTCGTGTACGTGTGCTCGCCGGGTCCGGCGGTGTCGGTGGTGCCGTCGGGCAGGACCACCTCGGCCTCGGTGCCCGGGGGGACGACGACGTGCAGCGCGAAGCGGTCGCCCTCCAGGGTCCACGCCGACTCGATGCGGCCGTACGGCGACTCGTGCGCCGCCTCGGCACGGGTGAGCCCGCCGCCCGGCCGGGGCCGCACGCGGAAGCGGCGGTAGGCGGGCTCGAGCAGCTCGATGCCGGCGGTGTACCGGTGCAGGAACGAGACGACCGCGCCCTTGGAGTAGTGGTTGAGCGAGTCATGCGGCACGCCGTCGGCGTCCACCCCGTTCCACAGCTCCCACACCGTGGTGGCGCCGCGGTCGACCATCACCAGCCAGCCCGGCTCGGTGTCCTGCAGCAGCAGCTCGTAGGCGACGTCGAGGTGGCCGGTGTCGGCGAGCACGGGCAGCAGGTACGGCGTGGCGAGGAAGCCGGTGCCCAGGTGGGTGTCGGCCTTGCGGACCAGCTCCACCAGCCGCTCGGCCACGACCGGGCGCAGCTCCTCGGGCACGAGGTCGAACGCCAGGACACGCACGTGGGTGGCCTGCGTGTCGGGGGTCAGCCGGCCGTCGGCGTCCAGGTACTCGGCCTGCCAGGCGTCCCGGGCCCGGTCGGCGAGCGTGGCGTAGCGGACGGCGTCGTCGTCCCTGCCGAGCAGCGCGGCGATCCGCGCCACCAGCCGCGCGCTGTGCGCGAGGTACGCCGTCGCGACGTGCCCCTTGTCGCCGGTGCGGAACTCCTCCGACGACGTGCCCAGCTTCTCCCCCGGCTCCAGCCACTCGCCCCAGTGGAAGCCGGTGTCCCACAGGTACTGCTCGTGCGGCGCCGGCTCGGCCGACCGGGCGACGCGGGACGGGTGCCGCTGCTCGCGGGCCGTGCGCTCGGCGCGGCCGAGCCAGCCGACCATCGTCGGCCACATCTCCTCGAGCAGCTGGACGTCGCCGTAGGCGCGGTGGACCTCCCACGGCACGATGACCGCCGCGTCGCCCCAGCCGGAGGAGCCGTTGAGGTGGGCGATCGGTCCCTCGCGGCCCTCGTGCCTGGGGCTGGGGCTGACGTTGGCGATCGTGCCGTCGGGCCACTGGTCGGCGGCGACGTCGCGCAGCCACTTGGTGGAGAAGCCGGCGACGTCGTACAGGAACGCCGCGGTGGGCACGAACAGCTGCCAGTCGCCGGTCCAGCCGTGCCGCTCGCGGTGCGGGCAGTCGGTGGGGATGTCGCAGGCGTTGCCGCGGAAGCTCCACACGGCGGCCTCGTGGAACCGGTCGAGCCGCTCGTCGCTGGAGGAGAACCAGCCGGTGCGGCGCAGGTCGGTGTGCACCACGATCCCGCGGACGTCGTCGGCGGTGAGCTCGCCGGGGTGGCCCTCGATGCGCGCGTAGCGGAAGCCGTGGGTGGTCCGGCGGGGCTCGAACACGTCGCCGGGGACGCCGGCGGAGACGACCGAGTCGACCTGGCCGGCGGGCAGCGGGTGCGGCAGGAACGTCATGTCCGGCTCGAGGTTGGCGACCGTCACGTCGCCGTCGGGGTCGAGCCACTCGCCGTGGGTCAGGGTGAGCTCGGTGCCGGCCGGGCCGAGGTCCGTCAGCCGCAGCCAGCCGTTGATGTTCTGCCCGAGGTCGACGACGTGCGCGCCGCCCGGCAGCCTCGTCACCGAGGCCGGGGTCAGCTCCTCGACCCGGCGCACCGGCGGGGCCGGCGAGTCGACCAGCCCGGCGTACCCGTGCTCGACGACGGCGACGTCGTCCCAGCCGCCGTCGTCGAAGCCGGCGGCGTCCCAGCCGCGGGGCAGCCGCGTCAGGTCCCACCGCTCGCCCTCGATCAGGTCGGCGGCGACGACGTGCCCGAGCCCGCTGCGCCAGCCGGGACCGGTGCCGACGACGGTGACCTCGCCGTCCTCGTGCACCAGGTGCAGCTGCGCGAGCAGCGCGAGGCGGGTGCCCCACTGGTCGGCGGCGCGGGTCAGGCCCACCTGCCCCCGGAACCAGCCGTCGGCGAGGACGACGCCGAGCGCGTTGCGGCCCGCGCGCACCGACGCGGTCACGTCGACCGTCTGCACCTGGAGCCGCTCGTCGTACTGCGTGTAGCCGGGCGTCAGCTCGGCGTCCCCGGCCCGGACGCCGTTGAGGAACGCCTCGTAGAGCCCCTGCGCGGTGGCGTGCATCCGGGCGGCGACCACCGGGCGGTCGACGTCGAACTCGAACCGCAGCAGCGCGGCCGGGCGGTGGCCCTTCTGCCCCTCCGGCATCGCGCCGGGCTCGACCCAGGAGGCGCGCCAGTCCTCGGCCCACAGCAGCCCGGTCTCGAACCAGCAGGCGTCGGAGGGAGCGCTCTCCCCCAGGTCGGTGAGCACCTGCACCCGCCACTCGACCCGCTGCGACGACGCCAGCGGCGGGCCGGCGTAGGGCGCCAGCAGGTTCTGGTCGCTCTCCACCCAGCCGGAGTCCCAGCCGGTGTCGGTGGTGATGCGGTACGCCAGCTGCTCGCGGGCGCCGGCGGGCAGCCGCCACGACAGCCGCGGCGCCGTGGTGCGGATGCCCAGGGCCTCGTCGAGGTGCTCGACCCGCAGGCCGGACGGCGCGGCGCTCACGCGGTCACCGTCACGGTCGCCGAGACGTGCTGCTCCCCGGCCGACGGCCCGCTGGACAGCACCAGCGGGCCGGGCTCGACGGCCCAGCCGTGGTCCCAGTGGCGCAGGGAGCGGGGGTGGACGGTCACGGCGACGTCGACGACCTCGCCCGGCTCGGCACGCACGACGGCGAAGCCTGCCAGCCAGCGGGCCGGCCGGTCGAGTTCCGAGTCGGGCCGCGACGCGTAGACCTGCACGACCTGCTTGCCGGCCCGGGAACCGGTGTTGCGCAGCCGCACCGAGACACCCAGCCCCACGTCGCGGGCTTCCTGTACCGAAAGCCCGCCGCCCTCCCGGGCCTTCTGTACCGAAAGCCCGCTGCCCTCCGGAGCTTCCTGTACCGAAAGCCCCTCCCACTCCCAGGTGGTGTAGCCGAGGCCGTGGCCGAACCAGTAGGCGGGCTCGACGCCGTCGCGCAGGTAGGCGCGGTGCCCGATGTGCAGACCCTCGGTGTACTCCAGGCGCCCCTCGGTCGGCGTCGTGGCGGTGACCGGGGCGGTGTCCAGCGCCGTCGGCCAGGTGGTGGGCAGCCGGCCCCCGGGCTCGACGGCGCCCAGCAGGACGTCGGCCAGGGCGCTGCCGAACTCCATGCCCGGGAACCACGAGACGAGGACGGCGGCGACCTCGTCGCGCCACGGCAGCTCCACCGGCGCGCCGGCGTTGACCACCACCACGGTGCGCGGGTTGACCGCGGCCACGGCGCGGACGAGCTCGTCCTGCCGGCCGGGCAGCGCCAGCGACGTGCGGTCGAAGCCCTCGCTCTCGACGTCCTCGCTGGTGCCGACGACGACCACGGCGACGTCGCTGGTGCGGGCGAGCTCGACGGCGTGCGCCAGCTCCTCGTCGGCGGGGCGCAGCGGCAGGCCCACGACGAGCCCGGCCCGGAAGATGAACGCCTCGGGCTGCCAGCGGAAGCGGATCCGGACGTCGGCCGACTGGCCCGCGGCCAGCGGCACCACCGCGACGTGCTGCGGGCTGCGCTGGAAGATCTCGCCGAAGTCGGCCGGCACCCGGTCGACCGCCCCGTGGGCCACCTCGGTGCCGTCGACGGTCACCGTGCACTCGCCGAAGCCGGTGGCACCCACGCGCCAGTCGCCGTCCTCGTCCGGGGTGAACCGCGTGCTCATCTCGAACGCGACCGCCCCGGCGGGGACCTCCTGCGCGATCCGCACGATCATCGCCGTCCCGGCGGTCTGCTCCGCCAGCGGAGCGCCGTGCTCGTCGAGCCACCGGACGGTGACGGCGGTGGTCCCGTCCTCGCCGGCCAGCTCGTCGGCGCGGGCGGGGCGCAGCGCGTCGGACAGCGCCGCACCGACCGCGCTGACCACCTCGGCGCGACCGTCGAGCGCCGCGGTGAGACCGGCGACCGGGGTGACCAGGTAGGCCAGCGGGACGGTGGCCGAGCCGCCGCCGAGCGCGCGGGCGTCGCGCGCGCCGGGCCCCAGCACCGCCACCCGGCGCAGCTCCCCGGCGCGCAGCGGCAGCACGCCGTCGTTGCGCAGCAGGACGGTGCCGGCCGCGGCGGCCTCCCGGGCCAGCGGGGAGGCGTCCTCGACCCGGCCGGCTGGTGCCTTGTCGGCCTCGAACCCCTCGAGCGCGCCGGTGCGCGCCGCGAGGAGGAGCAGCCGGCGCACCTTGGCGTCGACGTCGGCCTCGGCGACCCGGCCGGCCCGCACCGCCTCGACCAGCGCCGCGCCCCACTTCTCGTCGGGCCCCGGCATGGCCAGGTCCAGCGCGGCGCGGGCGGCCGGCTCGCCGGAGTACAGCGCGTCCCAGTCGGAGACGACGACGCCGGAGAAGCCCCACTCCCCCTTGAGCGGCTCGGCGAGCAGGTCGTTCTGGGTCATCGGGGCGCCGTTGACCCCGTTGTAGGCCGCCATCACCAGCCACGGGTCGGCGTCGGTGACCACCGCCTCGAACGGGGCCAGGTACAGCTCGCGCAGGGTGCGCTCGTCGAGGCGGTTGTCGACGCTCATGCGGTCGGTCTCGGCGTCGTTGGCGACGTAGTGCTTCGGGCAGGCGCCGATGCCCCGGTCCTGCAGGCCGCGCACGTAGGCGGTGGCCAGCCGGCCGGACAGCAGCGGGTCCTCGCTGAAGCACTCGAAGTGCCGGCCGCCCAGCGGCGAGCGGTGCAGGTTGATCGTCGGGCCGAGGACGACGTCGACGCCCTTGCGCACCGCCTCGGCGGCCAGCAGCGTGCCGATGCGGCCCAGCAGGTCCTCGTCCCAGGACGCCGCCATCGCCGAGCTCGAGGGCAGCGCGGCCGACGGGTCCAGCTCGGTGTCGGTGCCGCCGCGGACGCCGATGGGACCGTCGGAGACGGTCATCGCGCGCAGCCCGATCCCGGGCACCGGCTGCGTCGTCCACACCCCCGCCCCGGACAGCAGCCGCACCTTGGTCTCCAGGTCCAGCTCCCCGACGAGGGAGAGGACCTCGGTTTCCCCGCTCACCGGGCGGCGGTCAAGCGCTCGGCGTGGTGGCAGGCGGTGAGGCTGGCGTCGACCAGCCGCAGGGGCGGGCGCTGCTCGGCGCAGACGTCGGTGGCCAGCGGGCAGCGCGGCACGAACGGGCACCCGACCGACGACGGCTGCGCGGCGCCGGCGGTGCCGAAGCCGGCGGCCTCGCGGGCGGCGCGGCGGGCGGCCTGCTCGGCCGGCCGCGGCACCGGGGCGGCCGCGGTCAGCGCCACGGTGTACGGGTGCCGCGGGGCCTGGGTGACCGGCTCGACCGGGCCGGTCTCCATCACCTGCCCGCGGTAGAGCACCACCGCCCGCTGGGCGAGGAACCGGACGACGCCGAGGTCGTGGGCGATGAACAGGAACGCCAGGCCGTGCTGGTCTCGCAGGTCGGCCAGCAGGTTGAGCACCTGCGCCTGGGTGGAGAGGTCCAGCGCCGAGACCGGCTCGTCGAGGACGACGACCTGGGGGTCGCAGACCAGCGCCCGGGCGATGGCGATGCGCTGCCGCTGGCCGCCGGAGAACTGCGAGGGGTAGCGGTCGACCGCGTCACCGGGCAGGCCGACCGACTCGAGGCCGGCGCGGGCCCTGGCCAGCGCGGGCTCGCCCTTGACGCCCATCAGCCGCAGCGGCTCGACCAGCGTCTGGCCGATGGTGCGGGCCGGGTTGAGCGAGGAGTACGGGTCCTGGAACACCACCCGCAGGTCGGCCACGACCCGGCTGCGCTCCTTGAGCGACATCGAGGTGATGTCGCGGCCGTGCAGCTTCACGGTGCCGGCGGCCGGCGGGTGCAGGCCGAGCACGGCCTTGCCGATCGTCGACTTGCCCGAGCCGCTCTCGCCGACCAGGCCGACGGTCTCGCCGGGCATGATGTCGAAGCTGACGCCGTCCACGGCCGGGGTGGCCTTCTTCGCCTTGCGGCCGGAGCCGTAGCGGACGACGAGGTCGCGGATCTCCAGCGCGGGCGTGGTGACCGGCGGGACGACGGCGGTGGGCGCGGCGGCGGTCATGCGGACACTCCTGCGGTCGGGGCGGACTCGTCGGGCAGGCGCTCGGCGCCGGGCACGATCTCGTCGCCGGCGTGCTCGGCCTCCCAGGTGACGGCGGCGCGCGACAGCTCCTCCACCCGGATGCACAGCACCGACCCGGTGCCGTGCGCGGGCAGCACCGGGAACGGCGCGGTGCACTTCTCGGCGGCGAACTGGCAGCGGGAGGCGAACCGGCAGCCGGTCGGCCACGAGCCGGGCGGCGGGACGGTGCCGGGGATGGAGGCCAGCCGCTCGGGCACCGGCTCCCCCCCGGGCACGTGCGGGTCCGCCCCCAGCAGCGCCATCGTGTAGGGGTGCGCCGGCTCGTCGAGCACGCGGGCGGCGGTGCCGGACTCCACGACCGTGCCGGCGTACATGACGGCGACGTCGTCGCAGATGTCGGCGACCACACCCAGGTCGTGGGACACGATGACGACCGACAGGCCGGTGTCGCGCACCAGCGCCCGCAGCAGCGACAGGATCTCCGCCTGCACCGTCACGTCGAGGGCGGTGGTGGGCTCGTCGGCGATGAGCAGCTCCGGCTGCCCGGTCAGCGCCAGCGCGATGCACACCCGCTGCGCCATGCCGCCCGACAGCTGGTGCGGGTAGCTGCGCAGCACCCGCTCGGCGTCGACGATGCCCACCTGCTGCAGCAGCTCGGCGGCGATCTGCCGGGCCTCCCCGCGGCCGACGCCGCGGAACCGGCGGATCGGGCCGGTGAGCTGGTAGGCGATGGAGAACATCGGGTCCAGCGCCACCATCGGCTCCTGGGAGATCATCGCGATCTCCCGGCCGCGGATGGCGTCGAGCTCCTTGTCGCCGGTGCCGACCAGCTGGCGGCCCTGCCACAGGATCGAGCCGCCGGAGACGGAGACGCCGTCGGGCAGCAGGCCCATCAGCGAGCGGGCGGTCATCGTCTTGCCGCAGCCGGACTCCCCGACCAGGCCGAGCACCTTCCCCCGCCGCAGCGAGAACGACACGTCGCTGACCAGCTGGGGGCCGTCGTCCACCGCGATCGACAGGTCGCGCACCTCGAGGACGGCGTCCGGGTCGGCGGGGGCGGCGTCGAGGGGCACCGGCGTCACCGCCGGCTTCTTCCGCCGGACGCGGAGCTTCTCGACCGAGGCCTTGCCGGCGATGGCGTCGGCGAGCTCGTTGGCGGCGACGACGGTCAGGGCCAGCACCAGGCCGGTGGGCACCAGCAGCCACGGCGCGTCGAACAGGTGGCCGGAGGCGTCCTGGATCATGAAGCCCCACGAGGGCTCGGGCTCGCCGGGACCGAAGCCGAGGAACGCCAGGCCGGCGACGATGAGCAGGCCGATGCCGAACAGCTGCGCCGCCTGCACCGCGACCACGGTCGCCATCGAGGGCAGCACGTGCAGCAGGTTGACCCGCAGCGACCCCAGCCCGTTGACCCGGGCGGCGTCGACGTAGAGCCGCTGGCGCACCGACTGCGCGACACCCAGCAGCACCCGGTAGACGGCCGCGGAGATCAGGACGCCGAGGATCGCCATGACCGGGTAGAGCTTGTTGCCGATCGCGCCGATGACCGCCAGCAGCAGGATCGTCGAGGGCAGGGCGAGGAAGACCTCGGTGACCCGGCTGATCGCCCGCTCGGTGCGCCGGCCGCGCTCGGCGGCGATCAGCGCCAGCGGCACGCCGATGCCGAAGGCGACCACGAGCATGAGCGCCGAGGACAGCAGCGGCAGCGCGCCGGCGGTGAAGATGCGCGAGAGCAGGTCGCGGCCCAGCGGGTCGGTGCCCAGCCAGTGCTCGGCCGACGGCAGCGCCAGCCGGTTCGCGGTGTCCTGCTCGGTCACGTCGTAGGGCCGCCACAGCGGCGCGGTCAGCGAGGCGACGATGACGACGGTCAGCCAGGTGGCGCCGAAGATGCCGCCGGGACGGCGGAGGAAGCCGGGCAGGCCCCGCCGGCGGCGGGCCGGGGGAACCGGCTCGGTGGCGACCTCGTCGGCCGCATCCAGGGGCAGGACGCTCACGATGCACGCACCTTCGGGTCCAGCGCCGCGACCACGAGGTCCAGCAGCAGGTTGATGACGACGACCACCACGGTGGCGATGACGACGACGCCGACCAGGGCCGGGAAGTCGCTGGACAGCGCGGCCTGCTGGCTGGCCTGGCCCAGGCCCGGCAGCGCGAACAGGTTCTCGATGATCACCGAGCCGCCGAACAGCGCGATGAACTGGATGCCCAGCGTCGAGACCACCGGCACGCTGGCGAAGCGCAGCGCGTGCACGTAGCGGATCCGCCACTCCGGCGTCCCCATGGCCCGCAGCGTGCGGATGTGCTCCTGACCGAGTGCCTCGCGCATGCCGACGGCGGCGGTGCGGGCGATGATCGCCGCGCCGCCGACGGTGAGCGTCAGCACGGGCAGCAGGAGGCTGTCGAACCAGGCGGCCGGGTCGGCCGAGAACGGCACGTACCCCGTGGCCGGCAGCAGCTCGAGCTGGATCGACAGCAGGTAGACGAACAGGACGCCGACCCAGAAGGCCGGCAGCGAGAGGGCGACACCGGCGCCGGTGGTGATGAACTTGCCCAGCCGCCCGCCGCGGACGGCGGCGGTGACGCCGAGCAGCACCCCGAGCACTCCGGAGGCGAGCGTGGCGAACAGCGCGATGAACGCCGTGACCGGCAGGCGGTCGGCGAGGTCGTCCCCGATCGAGCGGCCGTTGATCAGCGACGTCCCGAAGTCGAAGCGCACGAGCTGGCCGAGGTAGTCGAAGAACTGCGCGTACAGCGGCCGGTTCCAGCCCAGCGCCTCGTTCTCCGCGGCGATCTCGGCGGCGGTGGCGCCGGGTCCGAGCCGGACCGCGCCGGGGGTGCTGTCGCCGGCGTGCACCAGCAGGAAGGTGATCAGCGCGGCGGCGAGCACCGTGCCGACCGCCAGGGCCAGCCGCTTCGCGACGTAGGCGAGCATCTCGGATCCCTCGTTCGCAGGGGGTGGGTGGCGGTGGGCCGGTGGCCGCGGGTCAGCAGACGACCGCGGCCACCGGCCGGTCAGGACGTCAGCTCGCCGGCTGGATGGCGGAGAGGACCAGGTAGTTGTTGGCCCCGGCGAACGCCGGCTCGGCCAGCTTCTCCGCGTTGTAGCCGTAGTAGGTGAAGTCCTCGTACACAGGGAGGTACCAGGCGTTGGCGGTGATGGCCCGGTTCAGGTCGGTGAGCGCCTGCTCCTGAGCGTCGCCCGTGGCACCGAGGGCCGCGCCGAGCGCCCCCTGGATCTCCGGCTCCGTCGCGCCCTGGGTGTTCATGAAGCCGCCGTACACCACGCCGGCGATGAAGCCGGCCGGCTGCGCGCCGACGGCGAACGGGCCCCACAGCACCGGGTCGGTCTGCACCGCGGCGAAGACCTGGTCGGTCGAGGTGGCGGTCACGAAGTTCATCGTGATGCCGACCTCGGCGAGCTGGCTCTGGATGGCGACCTGGTCCTCGTCCGGCTGGCCGAGCACGGTCACGTCGAACTCGAAGCCGTCGGGGTAGCCGGCCTCGGCCAGCAGCTGCTTCGCCCGGTCGGGGTCGTAGCCGAACTCCTCGTCGAGCCCCGCGTCGAAACCGGCCGCGCCCTCGGGGAACAGCTGCGAGGTCGGCCGAGAGCCCTCGTGCAGGTCGTCGACCAGCGTCTCGCGGTCGATGGCGTGCATGATCGCCAGCCGGGCCTGCTCGCTGGCGAACGCCGGGTTGGTGGCGCCGGTCTTGTCGGTCACCGGGAAGCCGACGATCGTGCCGCCCTGGGCGACGGTCTCCTGCCGCGACTGCACCAGGTCGATGGTGGACGGGTCGAGGATGCCGGCGACGTCGGCCTGGCCGGACACCACCGCGTTGGCCAGGGCCTGCGGGTCGGTGATGACGTCGAAGACGATGGTGTCGTAGTTCCACTCGTCGGCGTTCCACGCCTCGTCGTTCCTGACGAGGGTGTAAGTGCTCGCCTGCGTGGTCGCGCCCTCGTCGAGGGTGTAGGCGCCGGAGCCGTCGGGCGCGGTCTCCAGGGAGGCCGGGTCGGCGATGCCCTCGGGGCCGACGATGACGCCGGCGGTGTCGACCAGGTTGTTCTCCGGCGTCGCCTGCGGCTGGGCCCAGGTGATGACGACGGTCCGCGGGTCCTGCACGGTGACGTCGGTGATCTCGGCGGCCTGGCCGGGGGCGATCGAGCCGTACGCCTCGAGATCGGGGTCGCTGCGGCGGTCGAGGTTGGCCTTGACGAGTTCGGCGTCGAGCGCCGAGCCGTCGGCGAAGGTGACGCCCTCGCGCAGGGTCAGCGTGGTCTGGGTGTTCTCGGGGTTGTTCGAGAACTCCTCGACCAGGCTGCCCTCGACGGTGCCGTCGGGCTGCGTGACGAACAGCGCGTCGTAGAGGGCGCTGTAGAACGTGAACTGGCCCTGCGAGTAGAGCAGCGGGTCGTAGCCGGTGGGCGCGGCGTCCGCGTCGACCGCGATGGTGAGGGTGTCCTCGGCGCTCTGGCTGCCGCCACCGCCACCGCCCCCGCCGCTGCACGCGGCGAGCGACGTCACGGCCGCGGCCGTGACCAGCGCCGCGCCGGTCCGGAAGGTGAATCGATTCATGCTGCTCTGGCTCCTTCGCCTGACAACGGAGGGGTCATGTGCGGGCCGTCCTGGCCGGGCCGTGGCTGTCCCGCCCGGCTTGGCCGCCAACGATGCGGTGGGCGTCACATCGGCGTCAGGCACAATGCCGCTCAATGGAAAACAACTGTGGTCCCCGCCTCACCGGTGACGAACGGGTGACGGTCCTGTGACCGACGGCCCTGCCGAGACCGGCCGGGTGCGCGGCCGCCGCCCGCCGCAGGGCGACCCGGTCATCGACCGCGCTCTGTCCCTGCTCGCCGCGTTCGACGCCGGGCACCGGTCGCTGACGCTCGGCGAGCTGGCCCGGCGCAGCGGGATCCCCACCAGCTCGACGCTGCGGCTGGCGGGCCGGCTGCAGGCCTGGGGCGCCCTGGAGCGCGGCGGCGACGGCCGGTTCACCATCGGGCTGCGGCTGTGGGAGGTCGCCTCGCTGGCCCCGCGGGGCCAGGGCCTCAAGCAGGTGGCGCTGCCGTTCATGGGCGACCTCGAGGAGGTCACCCGCCAGCACGTGCTGCTCGCCGTCCGCGAGGGGGACGACGCGCTGCTGGTCGAGCGGCTCTCCGCGCACGGCGCCATGGCGGTGCTCTACCGGGTCGGCGGCCGGCTGCCGCTGCACTCGACCGGCGTCGGGCTGGTGCTGCTCGCCTACGCCGAGTCGGCGTTCCAGGAGCAGCTGCTCGCCCAGCCGCTGGTGCACCAGCCCGAGAACGTGCCGGTGTCCCCGGCCGCGCTGCGCCGGACCCTCGCCGAGGTCCGGCGGGAGGGGCTGGCCACGCTGCGCCGGCGCGCGCCGCAGCCGCTGGTGAGCGTGGCCGCGCCGGTGTTCGGCGCCGAGGACAAGGTCGTCGCCGCGCTGTCGGTCGTGGTGCCGCAGGAGAACGCCGAGCCGCGGCTGCTCGGCCCGGCCGTCCGGACGGCGGCCCGCTCCATCTCCCGCGGCCTCGGCGCCCGCCGCTCGATCGGCCTCACCGCAGCGCCGTAGGGGCTTTCGGTACCGAAAGCCCGGCGCGCCGTGGGGCGTTCGGTACCGAAAGCCCGGCGGGCGTGGGGCTTTCGGTAACCAAAGCCCCGGGGGCGTTCCGCTGAATGACACGGCGCTGGGATCGGGGCCCGGCCGCGGGCCAAGCTCGGGCGACCGCGCCCGTGGCGGGCGCCACATCCGGCCCCGCCGCGGGCCGCACTCGTGTCCGGGAGGGAACCAGTGCCGATCCACCCCATGATCGCCGCCAAGCTGCACCTGCTCGAGGGCATCACCTCGTTCGAGGCGGCGATGGCCGACCCCGCGCAGCGGGCGCTGCTCGACGAGTTCATGGCGATCACCGGTGCGCCGGAGCCGCCGCAGGTGGCGACGCGGGACACCACGGCCCCGGGCCCGCACGGGCCCGTGCCGGTGCGGGTCTACGAGCCCGCCGAGCCCGGCCCCGACCGCCCCGCGCTGGTCTGGATGCACGGCGGCGCCTTCGTCGGCGGCGACCTGGACATGCCCGAGGCCGACTGGACCGCCCGGCAGATCGCCGAGCGCGCGGGCGCCGTGGTCGTCAGCGTCGACTACCGGCTCTGCGCCGGGGGCGTGCACTACCCGGTCCCCCACGACGACGTCGTCGCCGCCTTCCGGTGGGTGCGTGACCACGCCGCCGAGCTCGGCGTCGACGCGGGGCGCATCTCGATCGGCGGCGCCTCCGCCGGCGGCAACCTGGCCATCGGCGCCGCGCTGAAGCTGCGGGACGAGGGCGAGACCCCCACCGCCCTGCTGCCGATCTACCCGGTCGCGCACGCCGTCGTCCCGCCGGCGTCGGCGTCGCTGGCCGCGAAGATGGCCGCGGTCCCCGATGTGCTGCGCTTCTTCCCGCCGCAGACGAAGTGGTTCAACGAGAACTACCTCGGCGGGCCGCTGTCGAAGGCCGACGGCTACGCCTTCGGGGCGCACGCCGTGCTGGAGGGCCTCTGCCCCACCCTGGTGATCAACGCCGAGTACGACGACCTGCGCGCCTCCGGCGAGGCGTTCGTCGCCCGGTGCGCGCTGGCGGGCGTCGACGTCCGGCAGGTCACCGCGGTCGGCATGCTGCACGGCTTCCTCAACACCCGCCCAGACCTCGAGCCGGTCGGGCGGGCGCTCGACCTCATGGCCGAGGTCGTCGCCGGCGGCCGCGTGCCGGTCGCCGCGTGAACCCGCTGCTCCCCGGCTTCAACCCGGACCCCAGCGTCGTGCTGGTCGACGGCACCTACTACCTGGTGACGTCGACGTTCGAGTACCTGCCCGGCCTGCCCGTGTACCGCAGCACCGACCTGGTGACCTGGGAGCACATCGGCAACGTCGCCACCCGCCCCGAGCAGGTGGAGCTGGAGCGCGTGCCGACGCCGGGCGGCGTGTGGGCGCCGACGATCCGGTACCGCGACGGCGTCTTCTTCGTGATCGTCACGGTGATGCTCGGCGGGCGCGGCTGCGTCGTCTTCACCGCCACCGACCCGGCCGGGCCGTGGAGCGACGGCACGCCGATCCCGGCGGTCGACGGCATCGACCCCGACCTCGCCTGGGACGACGACGGCACCGCCCACGTCACCTACGCCAGGCACCCGCACGCCATCCGGCAGGTGACGGTCGACCTGGCCACCGGCGAGGCGCTGGAGGAGCCGCGGGCGCTGTGGGCCGGCAGCGGCCTCTACTCCCCCGAGGGCCCGCACCTCCACCGCCGCGGCGAGCACTGGTACCTGCTGGTGGCCGAGGGCGGCACCGACCGCGGCCACGCCGTCACCGTCGCCCGCGGCCCCTCGCCGCGGGGCCCGTGGGAGAGCTGCCCGGGCAACCCGGTGCTCACCGCCGCCGGCACCGGCTCGCCGGTGCAGAACACCGGCCACGCAGACCTCGTCGACACCCCCGACGGCGGGACGGCGGTGGTCCACCTCGGCGTCCGACCGGTCGGGCTGGCGCAGGCGTACTCGCCGCTGGGCCGCGAGACCTTCCTGACGCCGGTCGAGTGGGTCGACGGCTGGCCCACCGCGCGGCTGCCCGAGCTCGCCCCGGGGCCGGGGGTCGAGGAGTCGTTCGACCTCGCCGACCCCGCCGCGCTGGACGACCCCGGCTGGCTGGCCGTGCGCCGCACCCCGGCCGAGGTCGGCACGCCGACCGAGCGGGGCCTGGCCGTTCCGGCCGACGGGACGACGCTCGACGACCCGCGCCCGCGGTTCCTCGGCCGCCGCCAGCGCCACCTGCGGGCGACGGTGTCCACGACCGTCGACGCCTCGCGGGGCACCGGCGGCCTGGCGTCCCGCTACGCCGAGGACCACTGGTTCGCGATCGAGGCCGGCCCCGACGGCACGGTCACCGCGCACGCCCGGCTCGCGGGTGTCCACCAGACCTGGCGGGCGACGGTCCCGGCGGGCCCGGTCGAGCTGCGCCTGGAGATGACCCCGCCGCCGTCGGACTTCTCGGCCGGCGCGGTCGGCGCCGACCGGATCCGGCTGCTGGCCGGGGACGTCGTCCTCGCCGAGCTCGACGGCCGCTACTGGACCTTCGAGGTCAGCAAGTCCTTCACGGGCCGGGTGGTGGGGATGTTCGCCACCGACGGCACGATGACCTTCGCCGACTTCCGCTACCGCGGCAGCGACACCGAGGAGATCACCGCATGAGCGCCACCTTCCCCGACGGCTTCCTCTGGGGCGCGGCCACCGCCGCCCACCAGGTCGAGGGCGGCAACGTCAACAACGACCACTGGGAGCTCGAGCACGCGCCGCACTCCCCCTTCGTCGAGCCGAGCGGCGACGCCTGCGACTCCTGGCACCGCTGGCCCGAGGACCTCGACCTGGTCGCCGGCGCCGGGCTGGGGACCTACCGGTTCAGCCTCGAGTGGAGCCGCATCGAGCCCGAGGAGGGCGAGTTCTCCCGCGCCGCGCTCGACCACTACCGGCGCATCGTCGACGGCTGCCGCGACCGGGGCCTGACCCCGATCGTCACGCTGGTCCACTTCACCCAGCCGCGCTGGCTGCTGCACGACGGCGGCTGGACCGGCCCGAAATCCGGCGACCGGATCGCCCGCTACACCGAGTTCGTCGCCCCCGCGCTGGCCGACGCCGGGTACGTGGCCACGCTCAACGAGCCCAACCTCATGTCGGTGCAGCCGGTGATGGCGCGCATGGCCCGCAGCGGCCAGCCCATCAAGGGCCTCCCCCGCCCCGACCAGGAGGTCGCCGACGCGCTGATCGGCCTGCACGGCCGGATGGTCGAGCCCCTGCGCGGCGCCGGGCTGCGGACCGGGTGGACGCTCGTCGGCCGGGAGAACATCGCCGAGGACGGCGGCGAGGAGCTGATGCGCGCGGAGCGGGCGGCCTTCGAGGACCAGTTCCTCGAGGTCTCGCGCGGCGACGACTGGGTCGGGCTGCAGGTCTACACCTGCGCGCGGTTCGGCCCCGACGGGCTGGTCGCGCCGCCGCCGGAGCTGCAGACGCTGGCCCACGGCATGGAGCGCCGGCCGGAGGCCCTCGGCGCGGCCGTCCGCCGGGGCGCCGAGGTGCTGGGCGGGACACCGATCCTGGTCACCGAGAACGGCATCGCCACCGCCGACGACGAGGACCGCATCCGATTCACCCGCGACGCGCTGACCGGCCTGGCCGCGGCGATCGCCGACGGCGTCGACGTGCGCGGCTACGTGCACTGGAGCCTGCTGGACAACTTCGAGTGGATGCTCGGCTACGGGCCCACCTTCGGCCTGGTCGCCGTCGACCGGGAGACCTTCGCCCGGACGCCGAAGCCGAGCCTGGCCTGGCTCGGCGAGGTGGCCCGGCGCAACGGTCTGTGAGATGACCGTGGCCACCGACGGCATCACCGTCGTCGTCGCCCGCGAGGTCGCGCCCGGCCGCGAGCAGGAGTTCCACCGCTGGGTGGACGAGCTGCTCGCGGCCGCGCGGCGGTTCCCGGGCTACCTCGGCTCCGGCGTCCTGCAGCCGATCGCCGGCGGCTCGGTGTGGCACGTCGTCTACCGGTTCGACTCGGCCGAGCGGCTGGCCGGCTGGGAGGGCTCGACGATCCGCACCCGGCTGCTGGAGCGGGGGGCGGAGTTCATGGAGACCGTCGCCGAACGCCGGCTCGACGGCATGGAGGCCTGGTTCGAGCCGCCGGCCTCCGCCCCGGCGCCGCCGCCGCGGTGGAAGACGTTCGTCATGACCGCGACCGTCATCCTCGTGCTGCAGTTCCTGCTGTCCACCGCGCTGCGGCCCCTGGTCGGCGACTGGCCGCTGCTCCTCCGCACCGCGGCGGTGATCGTCCCGCTGGTGGCGCTGATGACCTGGGTGGTCATGCCGCGCCTGTCCCGGCTGCTGCGCCCCTGGCTCTACCGGGGGCGGTCGGCCTAGGAACGGCGCCTCCTTCGGCGCCTCAGCGGCCGGCCCGCGGGTCGACGTGCACCTTCGGTCCGGGGCCGGCGCCCTCGGGGCGCCCGCCGGCGAGCACGGCGGCGACCTGGTCGAGGCCGACGGTCGCGGCCACCAGCGGCCTCGGGTCGACCTCGCCGCCGGCGTAGGCGGCGATCGTGGCGTCCAGGCCCGGGGAGGCCGAGAGGATCCCGACCGCGGTGACGTCGGCCAGCAGCAGCCGCCGGGTGTCGATCGTGCTGGGCGTGCCGGCGATGCCGATGCACACCACGCGGCCGGCGGGCTCGACCAGGTCCAGGGCGAGCGCCGGGGAGCCCGGGTCGGTCGACGCGTCGACGACGGCGTCGAACGGCAGGTCCGGCAGGGTCTCCCGGGTCCGGGCGTCGGCGAAGCCGAGGCCGCGGGCGAAGGCGAGCGAGCCCTCGGTGACGCCCAGGAGGTGCACCTCCGCGCCGGCCGCGCGCAGGAACATCGCCGTCAGCAGGCCGATCGTGCCGGGGCCGATCACCAGGGCCCGGTCGCCGGGGCCGACCCCGGCGGCGTGCGCCGCCCGCCACGCGTTGCCGCCCGGCTCGACCAGCGCGCCGAGCACCTCGTCGACGCCGTCGGGCAGCGCGTGCAGCGACCACGCGGGGACGGCGAGCTGCTCGGCCAGCGCTCCGTGCCGGCCGCCCCGGATGCCGACCTCCTGCCGCTGCTCGCACACGTGCTGGTCACCCCGGCGGCAGCGCCGGCAGGTGCGGTCGCCGAGCATGGTGTCGCCCATGACCCGCCGGCCGAGCCAGGCGGCGTCGACGCCGGCCCCCACCGCGCGCACCCGGCCGCACCACTCGTGGCCCGGCCGCAGCGGGTAGGAGGAGTGGCCGGTCTGCAGGTACGACAGCTCGCCGGTGAACAGCTCGACGTCGGTGCCGCACACGCCGACCCGCTCGACGTCGACGACGACCTCGCCCGGCGCGGCGACCGGCACCGGCACCTCCTGCACCGCGCACTCCCCCGGTCCGGTGAGCACGACCGCGCGCATGGTCCTCAGCACCACGCAAGGATGGCGGGCGTGAGCCTCCGCAGCGCGCAGTGGTACTCCGGCGACGTCCGCCACTCCTACATCCACCGGGCCTGGATGCGCCGCGGCGTCCCCGACGACGCGTTCGGCCGCCCGCAGATCGCCATCGCGAACACCGCCTCGGACCTCGTGCCGTGCAACCGGCACCTGACCGAGGTGGCCGCGGCCGTGCGCGACGGCGTCCACGCGGCCGGCGGCACGCCGCTGGAGATGCCGGTGATGGGCCTCGGCGAGACGCAGGTCCGGCCCACCGCGATGCTGTGGCGCAACCTGGCCGCGATGCAGATGGAGGAGATGTTCCGCGCCAACCCGGTCGACGGGCTGGTGCTGCTCGGCGGGTGCGACAAGACCATCCCGGCGCTGCTCATGGCCGCGGCCTCGGTCGACCTGCCCGCCGTCGTCGTCCCCGGCGGGCCGATGCTGACCGGCACGTTCCGCGGCGTCCCGCTGGGCTGCGGCACCGACGTCTTCCGGCTGTCGGAGGAGGTCCGGGCGGGCACCCTCTCGGCGGAGGACTTCGCGCGGTCGGAGTCGGCCATGATCCGCAGCCGCGGCCACTGCAACACGATGGGCACCGCGTCGACGATGGCGCTGGTCGCCGAGGCGCTCGGCACCGTCGTCCCCGGCGTCGCCGGCACCCCCGCCCCCGACAGCCGGCTGCTGGAGGCCGCGCACGGCAGCGGCCGGCTGGTGGTCGAGATGGTCGGCGCCGACCGCCGGCCCTCGACGTTCCTGACCGCGGCCTCCTTCGCCAACGCGATCGTGGCGCTGGCCGCCGTCGGCGGGTCGACCAACGCCGTGGTGCACCTGCTGGCGATCGCCGGGCGTCTCGGCATCGACCTGACCCTCGACGACTTCGACCGGATCGGGTCGCGGGTGCCGGTGCTGGTCGACCTGCTTCCCGCCGGCCGGTTCCTCATGGAGGACTTCCACCGCGCCGGCGGCCTGCGCGCCGTCCTGTCGCAGGTGCGCGACCTGCTCGACCCGACCGCGCTCACCGTCACCGGCAAGCCGCTGGTCGACACCCTCGACGACGCGCCGATCTGGGACCCGGAGGTCATCCGCCTGCGCCGGGAGCCGCTCGTCGAGCACGGCGGCATCGCCGTGCTGCGCGGCAATCTCGCGCCGGACGGCGCCGTGATCAAGCCGGCCGCGGCCTCACCGCACCTGATGCGGCACCGCGGCCGGGCGGTGGTCTTCGACTCGATCGAGGACTTCGCCGCCCGCATCGACGACCCCGACCTCGACGTCGACGCCGACTCGGTGCTGGTGCTGCGCGGGTGCGGCCCGAGGGGCTACCCCGGCATGCCCGAGGTCTCGAACATGCCGCTGCCGCGCAAGCTCCTCGCCCAGGGGGTGCGGGACATGGTGCGGGTGTGCGACGGCCGGATGAGCGGCACCGCCTACGGCACCGTCGTCCTGCACGTGGCGCCGGAGGCCGCCGCCGGCGGGCCGCTGGCGAAGGTGCGCACCGGCGACGTGGTCAGCCTCGACGTGGGGGCCCGGCGGATCGACGTCGAGGTCCCGGACGAGGAGCTGGCCGCCCGCGCGCCGAGCGAGGCCGCGGTCGCCGCCTTCGCGGACCCGCGCCGCGGCTGGGAGCGGCTCTACGTCGACCACGTGCGCCAGGCCGACACCGGCGCCGACCTGGACTTCCTCGTCGGCTCGAGCGGATCGGCGGTCCGCCGCGAGTCGCACTGACCGGCGGTCAGGTGCCCATCCGGGTGGCCACCGACGTGCCGAACCGCGCCGCCGCGGCGCGCTTGCAGCCCGCCGGGAAGTCGCGGGCCGCGGCCCGGTCGGCGGCGGCGAGCCGCAGCTGGGCCGCGGCGTTCCCGGCGAAGGCCGCGGCGGCGTCCTCGGGCGCGGCGTTGGCGATCGCCAGCAGCGCGCCCGCGGCCCCGATCGCGCCGCACAGCCCGACCAGGCTCGCCGCCCCGGCGTAGAGGTCGCCGGCGAACGCCTCGCGCTCGTGCAGCAGCCGGCCCGCGTCGCCCGAGGAGTCCTTGAGGCCGGTGACCGGGAGGTCGCCGAGCAGCTCCACCGGGATGCCCGGCGTCGAGGCGGCCGGGAAGTGGTAGGCCAGCAGCGGCCCGGCGGCCGCCTTGGCGACCGTCTCGTAGTACGGCCGCGGGTCGGCGACCCGGGGCGGCGAGAGCGCCAGGACGGCGTCGGCGCCCACGGCGAACGCGCGCTCGGTCAGCTCCGCGGCCTGCCGCCCGGTCGGCGCGCCGGTGCCCGCGAGCACGGGGACCTCGGCCGGCAGCGCCGTGCGCACCGCGCCGACGAGCGTGTCGCGCTCCTCCGCCGTCAGGGTGGCCGCCTCCCCGGTCGTCCCGGCGACGAGCACACCGCGCACACCCGCGTCGACCAGCCGGGCGGCCAGGTCGGCGGTGGCCGGTGCGTCCAGGGCGCCGTCCTCGCGGAACAGGGTGAGCAGTGCGACGCCGACGCCGGTGAACAGGGCCATGCCCGCATCCTGCTCCGCCCGGCGCTCAGCGGCGACGCGCGTGCAGCCGCAGCTTCGCCAGCAGGTCGCCGAACAGCAGCCGGACGTCGACGTCGGTGTAGACCCGCCCGGCGGCGGTGGCGCGGTGCGCGCTCGACGCGTCGTCCAGGGCCGTGACGAGCACGGGCGGGCTGTCCCCGAGCGGCCAGACCCCGCCCAGCCGCACGAAGTCGGGCAGCGGGAGCTCGGTGAAGCGCCGCCACAGCCACTGCCCCACCGGGCCCGCGCCGCCGAGGTCGCCCTCCAGCTCGGCCACCGAGTACGCGCAGCGGCGGTAGGTCTCCAGCGGGAACTGCCAGAGCCGCAGGCCGGGCGTGCCGAGCACGAGCTCGGCGGCCGCCGGGTCGGTGTCGCGGTTGTACTCCTCCGCGGCCGGGTCGAGGGCGCCGCCGATCCAGACCAGGGTGAACCGCGAGACGACGTCCGGCGCCTGGTGCAGCGCCTGCGCGACGTTGGTCAGCGGGCCGCCGCAGACGACGAACAGGGGCAGCGGGTCGTCCCGCCGGGCCTCGGCGACGATCGCGTCGGCCGCCGCGGAGCTCGTGTCCCCCGCACCGAAGGGCCCGTCGCAGCCGGCGTGCACCGCCGGCGGCTCGGGCACCCCCACCAGCTCCACCAGCTCCGCGGCGAGCGCGGCTCCGGCGGCGGCCCGCGACTCCGGGGACCGGAAGACCGGGTTGAGGAAGGAGCTCGTGACCGCGTCGACGCGGTTGGTCGGCGAGAGCAGGTGGTGGGCGAGCGCGACCAGGCCGTCCGGGTCGCCGGACCAGTCGTTGTCGAGGACCACGCGGGACTGGACGGCCAGGCGCAGGGCTGGGGGTTCCACGCCCGCGACTGTGACGCGCGTTGCGGCCGGGGCGGAGGATCGTTTCCGCTCAATGGCAGGCCCCTGGGGACCGGTGACGGCGGTCACGGATGCTTCCCGGAGTCGACGCCGACCCCGGAGGAGAGTTCCGTGAGCTTCGAGTACCTCATCGACCCGGAGAAGGGCCCGCAGTGGAAGGGCGCGCTCCCGGGCAAGCCGGTGCCCTACGTGCTGCGCCGCGGCGAGGGCGAGACCGCCATGCTGTTCCGGGACCTGTTCACGGTGCTGCTGTCGGGGGACGAGACCGAGAACCAGTTCGGGATCATCACCGCCGACTCCCCCGCCGGCGACGTCATCCCGACCCACTCGCACAACGCGACCCACGAGACGTTCTACGTGCTCGAGGGCAAGGTGAAGCTGTTCTACGAAGACCCGGAGGGCGGGAAGCAGTCGGCGCTGCTCACCCCCGGCGACTTCGGCTACGTGCCGGCCGGGTTCGCGCACGCGTACCAGATCGTCGAGGACGCCCGGATGATGGGCACGCTCTCCGGCGGTTTCGAGCGGTTCTTCCAGCACATGGGCACGCCGACCGACCACGCGACGACGGACCAGCCGCCGTTCATCCCCGACTTCCCGCGCATGCAGGCGGCGGCGCAGCAGCACAACATGCAGTTCATGCCGGACTACACCTGGCCCGACGCGTGATGGCAGGGCCGGGAGCATCGCAGCGAGGGACGAGCGAGGAGCGGACCGGCCCGCGGCATCGCGCCATCGACATCGCCTAGGTCCGTCCTACCGGAGGCTGGGCGCGCAGGATCCCTGCGCTCCCGGCCTCCGCTCGTGAGGAGAACCGTGCCCACGCCCGCCCTCCCCCTGCCCCCGCCGGCGCACGAGCAGCCGCTGCCCCCGCCGGTCGACGGCGCCGGCGGCACCACCCGGCTGCTCGGCGTCCCGTACGCGGCCGTCCCGGGGGTCCGCCCGCTCGAGCTCGACCTGTACCTGCCCGCCGGGGAGGGCCCGCACCCGGTGGTCGTCTTCCTGCACGGCGGCGGGTGGCGGCTGGGCAGCCGGCACGCGGCCGGGCCCGCCTACCGCGGCGCCGACCCGTTCGAGCGGGTCGCGCAGGCCGGCGTCGCCGTCGCCAGCGTCGACTACCGGCTCTCCGGCGAGGCCCGCTGGCCCGCCCAGCTGCACGACGCCAAGGCGGCGGTGCGCTGGCTGCGCGCCCGCTCCGGCGACCTCGGCACCGACCCCGACCGCATCGCCGCCTGGGGCGAGTCCGCCGGCGGCCACCTCGCCGCGCTCCTCGGCCTGGTGCGCGACCCCGCCCTCGAGGGCGACATCGGGTTCCCGGCCCGGTCGAGCGCGGTGTCCGCCGTGGTCGCCTGGTACCCGCCGACCGACCTCGTCGGCTTCGCGGCCGACGCGGCCGCCGACCCGGCCGACCCGACCACCCGCGAGGCGCAGCTGCTCGGCGCCCCGGCGCAGGACGTCCCCGAGCGGGCCGCGCAGGCCAGCCCGCTCGCGCACGTGACGCCGGACGCCCCGCCGTTCCTGCTGCTGCACGGCGCGGCCGACCGGTTCGTCCCCCGCGTGCAGAGCGAGCGGCTGCACGACGCGCTCGTCGAGGCCGGGGTCGCGGCCGAGCTCGACCTGTACGAGGGCGCCGACCACATGTGGCTCGGCTCCGCCGAGGCCGCGCGGCAGGCGCTCGACCGCACGGTCGACGTCCTGCGCCGGCACTTCGGCGTCCGCCGCTGACGAGAGGAAGAGGATCGATGAGGTTCGTGGGCATCCGCCGGGACGGCGGAGGGGTCGAGGTCGCGGCGCTGTCGGAGGACGGCGCGTCGGTGACCGTGGTCGCCGGGCTGGAGGAGTTCTGGGCCGACGCGGCCGGCCACCTGGGCCGCACCCCGGACGGCGCGACGGTGCCGGCGGCGCACGTGGAGTTCGTGCCCCCGGTGCTCCCGGGGGCCCGGGTCGTGTGCATCGGGCTGAACTACCTCAAGCACGTCGCCGAGGGCTCGTTCTCGGGCCAGGAGCTGCCGCCCCACCCGACCCTGTTCGCCCGCTGGACCCAGTCGCTGTCGGTCGGCGGCGCCCCCGTGCCGGTGCCGTCGAACGAGGACGGCGTCGACTGGGAGGGCGAGGTCGTGGCCTTCGTCGGGTCGACGCTGGTCGACGCCACACCGGACGAGGCGCTGGCCGCGGTGGTCGGCTACGCGACTTTCAACGACATCACCGCGCGCCGGGCGCAGAAGCTGACCAGCCAGTGGATCCTCGGCAAGAACGGCGACGGCTCCGGCCCGCTCGGGCCGCTCGTGCCCGCGGCCGAGGTCGGCGACCTGCGCGACGGCCTGCGCGTGCGGACCCGGGTCAACGGCGAGGTCGTGCAGGACGGGCGGACCGACGAGATGGTCTACACCGTCGGCGACACCCTCTCCCTGATCAGCCACACCTTCACGCTGCGCCCCGGCGACCTGCTGGCCACGGGCACGCCCTCGGGCGTCGGCTACGCCCGCGACCCGCAGTGGCTGCTGCAGCCCGGCGACGTCGTCGAGGTGGAGGTCGAGCGGCTGGGCACGCTGACCAACCCCGTGGTCGCCAACGACACCCGGAAGGCCTGACCCGATGGCCGGCGAGTACCGCCAGTACCTCTTCCCGCACGACCACCCGCGGCTGGCCGAGGTCCGCGGGATGGACCCCTACGCCTACCGCGAGCACGCCCGCACGCCGGGCACGTTCACCGGCGGCCTGGTCGAGGGCTGGACGCCGCTGTACCGCAACGAGTTCCGCGGGGTCACCGAGGACGGCACGCTGCGCGAGGGCCTGCACGACCTGACCCCCGCCGAGCCCGGCGAGGAGGCGCCGGTGGTGGCCATGGTCGAGGCGGCGCGCGAGCTGCTCGCCGTCCTCGACGACGAGGGCCGCGCGCGGATCCGCCACGACGTCGACGCCGTCGAGTGGCAGACCTGGGCCAACCCGGAGTTCATGCAGTTCGACACCGGGCTGCGGCTGGACCTCCAGCCGGAGGAGGTGCGGGAGAAGGCGCTCGCGCTGGTACGCGCGTCGCTCTCGCCCGAGGGCTTCGCGCTGGCCCACGCGATGATGATGATCAACGGCTTCCTGGGCGAGGTGGTCGACCTGACCACCGTGCTCAACGAGTGGAGCTACAACGTCGCCCTCTACGGCGAGCCCGATCCCCGGGCCCCCTGGGGGTGGCAGCTGTTCGGCCACCACTGCGCGCTCAACTGCCTGGTCGTCGAGGGGCGCATGGTGCTCTCCCCCGTCTTCCTCGGCGCCGAGCCCGACGAGATCGACGCCGGCCCCCGCGCCGGTCTGCGCGACGTCTTCGCCGACCGCATCGCCCTCGGCCGCGCGTTCATGGCCGCCCTCACCGACGACCAGCGCGCGCAGGCGACCGTCTACGCGCGGATGGTCGACCCCGCCATGCCGCCCGGCCGGGTGCACCCCGGCGACGAGCGGCACCTGGCCGGCGCCTTCCAGGACAACCGGGTCATCCCGTTCGAGGGCGTCCGCGTCGCCGACCTGGCCCCCGCGGCGCAGCAGGCGGCGCTGGGCATCGCCGAGAGCTTCGTGGCGCTGCTCCCCGAGGGCCCGCGCCGGGCCCGGCTGCGCGAGATCGAGGCGCACCTGGACGAGACCTGGTTCTCCTGGATCGGCGGGCACGGCCCCGGCGACGTCTTCTACTACCGGCTGCAGTCACCGGTGGTCGTCGCGGAGCTCGACCACCACTGCGGCGTCTTCCTCGACTACGACACCCCGCAGCCGTTCCACGTCCACACCGTGCTGCGCACCCCGCACGGCAACGACTACGGCCGCGCCTGGGTGCGCCGGTGGCGGGAGCGGCACGCCGCCGGCTGACCGGACGGTCCGGTCTCGCAGACGCCTGCCGCTCAATGGCAACGCCCTACGCCGGGGTGACCCCCGCCACGGATGCTGGGGAGGCGCTGAGCGAGGCCGGCCGGCTCCCGGCGCACCTCCCGCCACGCGGCCGCTCGCCCGTCGAGCCCTGGCCCGCCACAGCACAGCACGCCTTCCGACAGGAGACCCGATGACCGCCGTGCCCGCCCGCGTCCCGGTGCTGGTCGTCGGCGGCGGCCCCAGCGGGCTGGCCGCCGCGATCGAGCTCGGCCGGCGCGGGATCGAGGTGCTCGTCGTCGAGCCGCGCACCACCCTCGACCCGCTGCGGCCCCGCGCCAAGACCACCAGCGCCCGCACCATGGAGCACCTGCGCCGCTGGGGCGTGGCCGACCGGCTGCGCGCCGTCGCCCCGCTGCCGGTCGCGCACGCGCAGGACGTCGTGTTCTGCACCGGGCTCTTCGGCCACGAGATCACCCGCTTCCGCCACGCCTTCGCCCTGTTCGACGAGCGGCAGGAGTTCCTCGCCGAGCCGGGCCAGCAGGCCCCGCAGAACGTGGTCGAGGAGGTGCTGCGGGAGACCGCCGCGGCGCTGCCGAGCGTCACGCTGCTGACCGGCTGGCGGGCGATGTCGGTGGTCGACGGGCCGCACGAGGCGCGCGCCGGCCTGGAGGCGCCCGACGGCAGCCGGCACGAGGTGACCGCCGAGTACCTGCTCGGCTGCGACGGCAGCGGCGGCATTAGCCGCGCCGCCATCGGTGCCCGCTACGAGGGCTCCTCCGGCGTGCTGCCGAACATGTCGGTCACCTTCCGCAGCCGGGCGCTCGAGGAGCGGCCGCTGTGCGCGCTGGGCGTGCACTACTGGGTCATCGGCGCCCGCCGCGGCGGGCTCATGGGCCGGCTCGACCTCGACGGCACGTGGTGGGCCATCGTGCAGGGCGTCGACGAGCGCACGGCCGGGGTCGACCCGGTGGCGCTGGTGCGCGAGCTGGTCGGCGCGGAGATCGACGTGGAGGTGCTGGCCACCGACCCCTGGTCGGCGCGCATGCTGCTGGTCAACCGGTACCGCGGCGAGCGGGTGTTCCTGGTCGGCGACGCCGCCCACCTCAACCCGCCGTGGGGCGGGCACGGGTTCAACACCTGCGTCGGCGACGCGGTCAACCTCGGCTGGAAGCTCGCCGCCGTGCTGCAGGGCTGGGCACCGGCCTCGCTGCTCGACAGCTACGAGCCCGAGCGCCGGCCGGTCGCGCTGCGCACCATCGACGCCGCGGGCAGCCAGGAGGCGTTCCTCGCCCCCTCCTTCGCCGCCGACGAGCTCGACGCGGACACCCCCGCCGGCGAGGCCCTGCGCGGCGAGGTGGCGCGGGCGCTGCTGGTCAAGGACCCCGAGTTCCACAGCCTCGGCCTGGTCCTCGGCTACGACTACGCCGAGTCGCCGGTCGTCGTCCCCGACGGCGGCCCGCGCCCGGCGGACGACGTCGTCACCTACACGCCGTCGGCGCACCCCGGCGCCCGGCTGCCGCACGCGTGGCTGCCCGACGGCGCCTCGGTCTACGACCTGCTCGGCGACGGGTTCGCGCTCCTCCGGCTCGCGCCGGGCGCCGACGCCGCCCCGTTCCTCGACGCCGCCGCCCGCGCCGCGGTGCCGGTGCGGCTGCTCGACCTGGCGCACCTGCCGGGGCTGCGCGAGCGCTGCGGCGCCGACCTCGTGCTGGTCCGCCCCGACCAGCACGTGGCCTGGCGGGGCGCGGCCGACGCCGACGTCGACGCGGTGCTCGACACCGTCGTCGGCCGCGGACCGCGGCCGGCCGTGGTCGAGGCGGCCGCCTCAGCCCGGTGACTGCAGCAGCGGCTGCCGGAGGTCCAGGTACGTCGTCTCGCCGGTGCTGATCCGGCCCAGCTCCTCCATCGCGGCCCGCAGCTGCGGCGGCGGTTCCTTGCGCTCCCCCTCGCGCGCCTCGGCCTCCGACGTGAAGTAGATGGTCTGCACCCAGCGCCCGTCGTCCGTGGTGACCAGCACGCTGCCGAGGACGTCGGGCCGGAACCGCGCCAGCTCGTCCGACGACAGCTCGGCGACCACCTTCCGCGCCCGCTCGGCGTCGGTCACCTGGCCCTGCATCACCTGCACGAAGCCGGCCGTGTCGGGGTCGCCGCTGAGGTCGACCACGACGTCCTCGCTGTCGAGGAAGGTCACCTCGCCGTCGAAGAAGCGCCGGGTCTCCTCCCACCAGCGCGACTGCTCCGGCCGCTCGGAGTTCCGCCGTGCCGCGTCGGCGGACTCGAAGCGGGCGACGACGACCACCCGGCCGTCGTCGGTGATCCCGCCCGTGCTGCCGAGCCAGCCGATCGACGTCGGCTGCAGCTCCTGCACCCACCGGTCCATCGCCGCCCGCAGACCGGCCGGGTCCGTCGTCCTGCCCTGGATGACCTGAGCGAACATCGCGAGCCTCCCGTCGTCGACGTCGTCGTCGTGTGGCCCCCGTGGGAGGGCCGACGCTACGACCGCCCGGGGGCCGCGGGAACGTGCTCGCGCCTGTCTCGATGTGCGACACAGGACCCACCTCGCCGACCGGGGCGGCCACGATGCGGGCACCCACGGCCGACGCACGGAGGCTCCCGATGAAGGCGCTCGTCTACCACGGACCCGGCAGCAAGAGCTGGGAGGACGTCCCCGACCCGACCGTCCAGGACCCCACCGACGTGGTGGTCCGGGTCGAGACGACCACGATCTGCGGCACCGACCTGCACATCCTGCACGGCGACGTGCCGGCCGTGACCGACGGCCGCGTCCTCGGGCACGAGGCGGTGGGCACCGTCACCGCCGTCGGCGACGCCGTGCGCGGCTTCGCCGTGGGCGACCGCGTCCTGGTGCCGGCCATCAGCCGGTGCGGCCGCTGCGACTACTGCCAGCGCGGCATGCCCTCGCACTGCCGCACCCTCGGCGGGATCGGCTGGGTGTTCGGGCACCTGATCGACGGCACCCAGGCCGAGCTGGTGCGGGTGCCGTTCGCCGACACCTCGCTGTACGCCGTGCCCGACGACGTCCGCGACGAGCAGGCGGTGTTCCTCGCCGACTCGCTGCCGACCGGTTACGAGGTCGGCGTGCTGGCGGGCCGGGTGCGGCCGGGGCACACCGTCGCGGTCGTCGGCGCCGGCGCGGTCGGGCTGGCCGCCGTGCTGACCACCGGCCTGTGGGGCGCCTCGCGCGTCATCGCCGTCGACACCAACAAGTTCCGGCTGCAGAAGGCGCTGGAGTTCGGCGCCACCGACGCCGTCGAGGTCGGGCCCGGCACCGTGGACGACGTCCGGGCGCTCACCGGCGGCGAGGGGGTCGACGTCGCCATCGAGGCCGTGGGCTACCCCGAGACGCTGCGCACCGCCTGCGCCCTCGTGCGCCCCGGCGGCTCGGTGGCCAACATCGGCGTCCACGGGGTGCCCGTCGAGCTGCCGCTGCAGGAGATGTGGATCCAGAACCTCACGCTGACCATGGGCCTGGTCGACACCGTGTCCATCCCGACCCTGCTCACGATGGTGGCCGGCGGGCGGATCCCGGCGGAGAAGATGGGCACCCACACCTTCACGTTCGGGCAGATCGACGAGGCCTACGACGTGTTCGCGAACGCCGCGGTCAACGAGGCGCTCAAGGTGGTCATCACGGCGGGCTGACCGGCCGCCGGGCGGTCACCAGCCAGCAGGCCGAGCCGAACTCGACCCCGTCCGGACCGGTGTGCTCCTCCACGGTGCGGCGCAGGGCGGCCTCGGCCTGCGCCCGCCGGCCGGCGTCGAGGTCGTCGAGCAGCCAGCCGAGCATCCCCAGCACGAAGTCGGTGGCGGTGGCCGCGTCGGGGCCGAGCCACTCCGGCTCCTCGACCCCGGTGAGGCCCACGCCGGTGAAGCCGGCGGCGGTGAGGACGGCGTGCACGCGGGCCGGGTCGGACAGCGAGAAGGGGTTCGGCGCGTCCGGCGGCGGGGCGGGGAACTGCCGCCCGGCGGCCAGCGCCCCGGTCAGCGCGCGGAACCACTCGTTGCGGGCGACGTCCTGCCAGACCAGCAGCACCAGCCGCCCACCGGGCCGCAGCGCGCGGCGGATGTTGGCGAAGGCCGCCACGGGGTCGCCGAAGAACATCGCGCCCGTGCGGCTGACCGCGACGTCGAACGACCCCTCGGCGAAGGGGTGCACCTGCGCGTCGGCCTGCACGAAGGAGACGTGGGGCAGGTCGGCCGCGGCCCGCCGGGCGACGGCGAGCATGTCCGAGGAGAGGTCGACGCCGAGCACCGCCCCGGAGGCGGCCCGCCGCCCGGCCTCGCGGCTGGTGCACCCGGTGCCGCAGCCGATGTCGAGCACCCGGTCGCCCGGACCGATCCGGGCGGCGGCGAAGAGCGCGTCGTCGTAGCGCGCCGTCGCGCGCTCGAAGACGTCGGCGTGCCGGGCCCAGTAGGCCCCCTCCTGGCCGTCCCACGCCCGGAGCTGCTCCTCGTTCCGCGGGTGCACCGCGACGCGCGTGGCTCCCATCGGTCCCCCCTCGATACAGTCCCTTTGGGATGATGTGGGCCTACTCCCGGGGGGACGATGTGTCAAGCGCCCGGCCACTGACGACGACGTCGTACGCGATCCTGGGGCTGCTCGCCGTCCAGCCGTGGAGCACCTACGAGCTGACCCGGCAGATGGACCGCAGCCTCGGCCGGATCTGGCCGCGGGCGCAGAGCAAGCTGTACGAGGAGCCGAAGAAGCTGGTGGCGGCCGGCCTCGCCGTGGCCACCACCGAGACGGTCGGCCGCCGGCCGCGCACGGTCTACGCGATCACCCCCGCGGGCCGGCGCGCGCTGGCCGACTGGCTCACCGCTCCCGGCCAGGGCCCGGTGCTCGAGTGGGAGCAGCTGCTCAAGGTCTGGTTCTCCGACTCGGGCACCAAGGCCGACACGCTGGCGTCGCTGGCGGCGGCCCGCGACTGGGCGCGGGAGCGCAACGAGGAGAACGCGCGGGCGGCCCGGGCCTACGCCGAGGGGGCGGGCCCCTTCCAGCAGCGGGCGGCCCAGACGGTGCTCGCCGGCGCGTTCCTCACCGACTTCTACGCCCTGGTCGACCGCTGGGCGGCGTGGGCCACCGGCGAGGTGGCGCGGTGGCCCGACGACCCCGGCCGGGCGGTCGCCGACCCGGCGGCGCTGCGGGAGGTCCTCCGCCGCGCGGAGTGGTGAAGGGCTCCGGCGCGGCGTCCGGCGCCGTTCCGGTCCACCTGCCGGGGACCCGCCGCGGCCCTATCCTCGACAACCGGAGGGCGCCTCTTCCCGGCGCGCCCCGCGCGGTCGGAGGAACCATGTCCGTGCGCCAGCAGCCCCCGTCCGCCGCCGGCCGTCCCCCGGCGGGCACGGGCCGGCCGCTCCCCCGTCGCGACGTCCGGTTCGAGCGCAACGTGGCGCAGGACCGCCCCACGATCCTGGGCTTCCCCGCCGAGTACGACACCGACGACGAGCCCGCGCCGGCTCCCCGCCGCGACCCGGCCGGCTCGCCGGTCCCCGGGGTCCGCGTGGTCGTGCTGCGACGGGCCGACCCGCTGGCCGCGGTCGCCCTCGTCCTGGCCGGGCTCGCCGCCGGCGCGAGCCTGTGGCTGCCGTGGGTCGACGGCCGGGACGCGGCGGGGCTGGCCCTGGTGCGCGACGGCCTGGCGGAGGTCCCGTCCGGGATGGCGGCGCTCGTCGCCGGGGAGCTCTGGCCGCCGCTCGCCGTCGTGCTCGGCGGCGGCGTCCTGCTCCTCCTCGGTCTCCTGCTGCTCCGCCGGGCGCGGACCCACCGGCTGGTCGGGGTGGGCGCGCTGCTGGTCGCGGGGCTGGCGGTCGCCGGCGTCGTCGTCCTGCTCGCCGGCACGGGCTGGCGCGCCGCCCGCTTCGACGCCGGGGCCTGGTGCGCCGTCGCCGTCGCCGCGCTCGGCCTCGCCGGGGCGCTCAAGGCGGTGCTCACCACCCCGCGCGTCACCGTGGAGCGCGCGGGGCGGTGATCCCCGGCACGTGCCGGGGATCACCGCTTGGTGCGCCAACGTTTGGTGGGCCAACGGTCTACCGTGGGGTCGTGCCCGATACCGACGACGTGCTCGCCCTCGAGCGCCAGGTGTGCTTCGCCCTGTCGGTGGCCGCCCGCAACGTCGTCGCCGTCTACCGGCCGGTGCTCGAGCCGCTCGGGCTGACCCACCCCCAGTACCTGGTGATGCTCGCCCTCTGGCAGCACGGGACCCTCGCGGTCAAGGACCTGTCCCGCCTGCTGCAGCTGGACCCCGGCACCCTCTCCCCGCTGCTCAAGCGGCTCGAGGCCGCCGGCCTGCTGCGCCGCGAGCGCGATCCGCGCGACCAGCGCAACCTGGCGCTCGCGCTCACCGACGAGGGCCGTGCGCTGCGCGCCCGCGCCGAGCGGATCCCGGCGGGCATCGTCGAGCGGCTGGGCATGCCGCTCGAGGAGCTGACCGGCCTGCACGCGGCGCTGACCCGCGTCATCACCGCGGCGCAGCAGGCGCTGACCACCCCCGGCGACGGCACGCAGACCGTCGCCTGACCCGCACAGGAGCGATCCGCATGGAACCGACCGGCGCGCTGGCCGACCCCGTCGTCCGCCCGGCGCCGCACCGGTGGCTCTGGTACGCCCTCGGCGGCCGGCTCCCCGGGCGGCACCGCGGCTGGGTGCTGCACGACACCACCACCGGCACCTGGTGGCTGCGGCACATCGCCCGCATGTTCGTGCAGCTCACCGTCCCCGTCGTGCTGATCATGGTCTTCCTGCCCGCGCCGCTGGGGCTGCGCGCGGCGGTCGCCGGAGGTGGCATCTTCCTGGCGATGATCTACTCCCTGGCCTACATGGCCGAGGCGACCGAGAGCCGGGTGGTCAAGGCCGGCTACCCGGTCGGGACGGCGCAGGCCGTCCGCGACCGCGCGGGCCTCGCCCGCCAGGAGAAGGAGAGCGACCGGAAGCGGGCCGCGGCGGCCCGGCGGGCCGAGCGCTACCGGGCCCGCGCCGGCCGCTGAGCCCCCCGCGGGTCGGCGGGTCGGCGGCTCGGCGGCTCAACCGAGGCGGACCCGCACCCCCGCGGCCGCGAGCCGCTCGACCTGGGCGGCGAGCAGGGTCCGCGCCGCGGCCTCGCACTCGTCCAGCTGCACCGCGATGTCGCGGTGCCCGGCCAGCTGCAGCTGGTCGACCTGGGCGGCGACGACCTCCGCGCCCACCGGGTCGAGGTGCCCGCGCGCGCGCACCACCCCGCGCACCCGGTCGCAGCGCACCACCAGCGCCGGTGGCTGGGGCGTCCGCTCGTCCTCCGCCGGTCGTGCCGGTTCGACGCCGGCCCAGACCGGCATGCTCGCCGCGTCCTGGCTCATGCGGAGAACCGTGACGCTCCCGTCCGGTACGGCACAGGGCCCGAAGGCCCTGGCGTGGACGATGGGCAGGTGCCCGCCCGCCCGAGCGCCGTCGCCGCCCTGCCGGCCGAGCCGGGGGTCTACCGCTTCCGGGACGCCGGCGGCCGGGTCCTCTACCTCGGGCGGGCGGTCCACCTGCGGCGCCGGGTCGGCTCCTACTGGGGCGACCTGGGCGACCGGCGGCACCTGCGCCGGATGGTGCCGCGGATCGCCCGGATCGAGGCGCTGGTGTGCGACTCCGCGCACGAGGCGGCCTGGGCCGAGCGGAACCTGCTCGAGCGCTCGATGCCGCCGTGGAACCGCATCCCCGGCGGCCTCGAGGTGCCGGTCCGCATCCGGCTGATCGCCTCCCCGGCGGCGCCGCGCCTCGACGTCGTCCCCGACGGGTGGACGGCGCCCGGTGCCCGCCTGTTCGGTCCCTACCTGGGCAGCCGGGCGGTCCGCCGGGCGGTCTCGGGGCTGCTGCGCGTCCACCCGCTCGACTCCGCCGGCACCCCGCCGAGCGCCGCCGCGCGCAAGCTGGCCCTGCTGCGCGGCGCCGCGGACGCCGACGTGCCGCGGCTCGCGTCGGCGATCACCGCGGTGCTGGACCGCCGGCCGGCGGCCGTCGCCGCCGTGCGCGCGGCGCTCACGGCACGGCGGGACGCGGCCGCCGCGGACCAGCGCTACGAGGCCGCCGCGCGGGTGCAGGAGGAGCTCGCCGGCGTCGACTGGGTCGTCGCCCCGCAGCGGGTCACCGCCACCGGCGGCGACGAGGACGTCACCGGCTGGGCCGACGACGTCCTCGTCCGGCTGCGCGTCCGCGGCGGCCGGCTGCGCGGCTGGGAGCAGCGGCGCTGCGCCCGGCCCGCGGACGGCGGGAGCGGTCCGTGGGCACCGTTCCTGCGGCGCAACGCCGAGCTCGCCGCCGTCCTCGCCCGGCACCCCGTGCGCTGACCGACGCGCCGAGGACGCACCCCGTGCACGGCCGGCCGGCGTGTCGGCCGCGGTGTCGTGCACGGGGTGCCTCCTCACGCCGGCGTCAGGCGTGCGGGCGCAGGCCGATCAGGTTCCCGTCGGCGTCCCGCGCCACGGCGATCCGCATGCCGCCGCCGACGTCGGTGGGCTCCTGCACGGTCTCGGCGCCGGCCTCGACCAGCGCGACCAGGGCCTCGGCGACGTCGTCCACGTGCCAGTAGGCGACCGCGCCGCGCGGGCCGTACCGGTGCCCGTTCGGGTCCAGGCCGATCGACTGGCCCTCGACGTCGAACTGCACGTAGTAGGGGGTGTCGACCGCCGGCTCGGCGCCGGTCAGGACGCCGAACAGCGCCTTCGCGCGGGCGAGGTCGTCGACGGGGTAGATGACGGTGCGGATGCCGGCGGTCATGATGTGCTCCTCGGGTGGTCCGGATCGGTGGGTCCCTCACCTGGCTGACACGCGCCGACCGGGGGATGTGACGGAGATGCGCGAGGACGTCCTGCTCGCCGCCGAGTTCGAGCAGCACCGCGAGCGGCTGACCGCCGTCGCCCACCGGCTGCTCGGCTCGCGCGCCGAGGCCGAGGACGCGGTCCAGGAGGCCTGGCTGCGGGTCAGCCGGGCCGACAGCGGCGCGGTCGACAACCTCGCCGGCTGGCTGACGACCGTCGTCGCCCGGGTCTCGCTCAACCAGCTGCGCAGCCGCGCAGCCCGCCGCGAGGACCCGCTGGAGGAGGCGGCGCCGCGGCACCTGCACGCCGTCCCCGACCCGGCCGAGGAGGCGGTGCTGGCCGACTCGGTCGGGCTGGCGCTGCTCGCCGTCCTGGACACCCTCGCCCCCGCCGAGCGGCTGGCGTTCGTGCTCCACGACCTGTTCGACGTGCCGTTCGAGGAGATCGCGCCGATCGTCGACCGCTCCCCCGCCGCGGCCCGGCAGCTGGCCAGCCGCGCCCGCCGCCGGGTGCGCGGCGCCGAACCCGCGGACGACGCCGCCCGCAAGCGCGAGGTGGTGTCCGCGTTCCTCACCGCCTCCCGCGAGGGCGACTTCGGCGCGCTGCTGGAGCTCCTCGACCCCGAGGCGGTGCTGCGGGCCGACGCCGCCGCCGTGCAGATGGGCTCCGACGTCACCGAGCTGCGCGGGGCCCGCGGGGTCGCCGGCTTCCTCTCCGGCCGGGCGCGGGCCGCCCGCCTCGTGCTGGTCGACGGCGCACCGGGCTGGGTCTGGTCGCACCTGGGCGAGACCAAGGTGGTCTTCGCCTTCACCGTGGAGGACGGCCTGGTGACCGCGATCGACCTCATCGCCGACCCCGGGCGGATCGCCGGGTTCGACATCGAGCCGCTCAAGCAGCGGTAGCGGACCCGGACCGGGCCGGCCTGCTGCTCGGCCTCGGCGCGACCTGCGGGCCGGCACGTCGAGGACCCTCTCCGGCGCAGCACGGCCCGGTGGCGCCGCAGGAGAGGCGTCGGCGGCCGGCCGTCACACGACGACCGCTCCGTGCGGGACGCGGGCGGCGTTGTCGGGTGAGAAGAACTCGGCCGGCGACAGGGTGCCCGCGACGACCGAGGCGAAGTCGTCCGCAGCCCGCCGGTCGCCCGCCGCCGCCGACAGCAGCCGTCCCACGTCGGGCGGCGGCGGCTCGAGGGTGGCCAACCCGGCGGTGAACTCGTACATCGGCAGCACGCGCGCGTCCCGGGCGCGCTGGTAGGCCAGGAGGGCGTCGTCGAACGCGGCGCGCCCGTCCAGCACCGTGTCGAGCGCGGTCGCGCACGCCTCTGCGTCTAGGAACGCGTTCGTCATGCCCTGCGCGGTGATCGGGTCCATGGTCAGGCCGGCGTCACCGACCAGCGCCCACCCGGGCCCGAAGGGCCTGCGCAGGAAGCCGCGCTCCCCGGCGCCCACGAACGGGGCGACCCGCGTCGCCGCCCGTACCCGTTCGGCGAACTCGGGGACCAGGTCCAGCGTCGCCAGGTAGTTGCGCTCGACGTCGGCTCTGTACGCAGGCACCTCCGCGTCGGGCCAGCCCACGACGACGAGGGTCGCCCCGTCGTTGGTGGGGATCGCACCCCAGCCGCGGCGGGGGCGGGCCACCGTGCAGAAGCCGTCGACCGGCAGGCCGTGCCAGTAGGTGTAGCAGCCGAACTGCAGCCGCGGCTTCGTCCGGTATTCCGGGGCCCGGACGGCTCGGGCCACCCGTGAGCTGCGGCCGTCGGCCCCGACGACGACGCGCGCCCGCTCCGTGGTCTCGCGACCCCCCGGCCCGTGCCCTCGGACCCCGACCACGGCGCCGTCCTCCAGGAGCAGCTCCTGCACCGAGAAGCGCTCGCGCACCTCGGCGCCGGCGGCGGCCGCCGTCTCGACCAGGATCGCGTCCAGCAGGTACCGGCGAGGGGCGTAGCCGGTGGAGCCGCCCTCGCACGGGTGTGGCGTCCCGGCGAGGGTGAACGGCCCGAAGTCGAACGAATAGGTGTCGATCGGCGGGCAGCCGGTCGCCAGGACCGCGTCCAGCAGCCCCCACCGTCGCAGCGCGGCGACGCCCGGGGCGTGGATCATGTGGGTGGAGATCGTGTCGCTCGGGAACGTCGCGCGGTCGACGAGCAGCACCCGGTGCCCCGCGCGGGCGAGGAGCACCGCCGTCGGGGAACCTGCGCAGCGGGCGCCGACGACGATCACGTCGTACTGCTGGGTCATGGCCGGACCTCCTCCGTGGACGGGACGGCGAAACGGTGGCCCGTCCACGCCGCGGAGGGATCGGTGAGCTCCCCTATCTCGGGCCCGGGACCTCCCGCACGGCGTAGGCCGCCGCCTCCGCCCGGCTGCGAAGGCCGAGCTTGGCCAGCACGTTGGCGACGTGGTGCTCGACGGTCTTCCGGCTGATGAACAACCTCCGCGCGATCTCCGGGTTGGACACCCCGTGACCGATCAGGTCCAGCACCTCCGCCTCGCGCGCGGTGAGCGGCCCTCCGTCCGGGCGGGCGCTCGCCGGGCGGACCCCCAGGGACCGCAGGAGCGCGGCGGCCTCGTCGGCGTCGCGGTCGGCACGCAGTCGTCGGAACTCGTCGAGGGCGGCGCGCGCCTCGGCCCGCGCGACTTCGGGACGGCGGGAGACCAGGGCTCGCGACAGCGCCATCCGCGTCCGGGCCAGCTCCCTCGGCATCTGCGCGCTGCTGAACCCGGCCAGCGCCTGCCGCAGGCAGTCGGCCGGGTCGGCGCCGGTGGCCAGGCAGACCTGCCCGCGGGCGAGTGCGGCCATCGCCACCAGGTGGGGGGCGGGCAGCCGTTCCGCGCACCGGGCGGCCCTCTCGGCGGCCTCGTCCGCCGCGTCCGCCCGGCCGGACGCCAGGTGCACGTCGACCAGGAGGGCCCACAGCGGCGCCGCGTCGGCGCTCACCGGGTCCTGCCGGGCCAGTGCCCGCTCGAGGACGTCGCCGGCGAGTTCCACCTCGCCCCGGGCGAGGTGGACCGCGGCCAGCGGGCGGGCCGCCTCCTCGGCGACGGCGAGGTCGAGGCCCTCGAGCAGTTGGCCCGCCTCGTCGAATCGGCCCTGCCGGACCCTCAGGTCGGCCAGCCGGACCAGCGCGCCCGTGCGCAGGGCGGACCGGCGGCCCAGGTCCCACAGCCGGACAGCGGCGACGAGCGCCTCCTCGGCCTCCGGCCACCGTCCGGCGGTCGTCAGCACACCGCCGTAGTGCGTGCGGCAGAAGCCCGAGACCGCCGGCAGGTTCCGCCGCGCCGCGATCGCCTCGCCGACCGCGATCCACTCGTCGGCCCGCCGGATGTCGCAGGCGTGCTCGCAGGCGGAGAAGAGCTGGCAGAAGATCTCCTCGAGGACGAAGAAGTCGTCGACCTCACCGCCGGCCACAGCGGCCAGCGCCTCGTCCAGCAGCGCCATGCCCGCCTCGATCCGGTCGCCGTGCACCATGGACGCCCCCAGGTAGGCGAGCGCGGCGCACTCCAGGTCGGCGTCACCGGCACGCCGGGCCGCAGCCAGCGCCTCCCGCAGGCAGGCCTCCTTGCGTGTGCGGTCGGGGTCGAACATGGCGGCGTCGAGCGCCACCCAGCCCGCTTCCGCCTCCTGCGGCACCTCGGACAGCAGCGTGCGGGCGCGGGCCTGCCACCCGGCGGCGACCGCGCGGTTGTCGAGCATCGCGAAGTGGACGCCGCCGAGGTTCCGCGCCATGCGGATCGCCCGGGTGCTGTTCGCATCGCGGCGGTAGGCGGCGTAGGCGCGCTCCCACTCCTCGGCCGCCCGCGGGAAGTCGAGGTCGAGGTACGCGGCGGAGCCGCGCAGTTCCGCCAGCTCACCCTCGGGCGCGTCGGGGCCGAGCCGCTCCAGCAGGCGGCGGGCCGTGGCGGCGTCGCCGGCGCGCAGCGCCGTGCGGATCCGCTCGAGCAGCTCCCGGACGGGGACCTCCACACCGGAATGGTGCCACCGGCGGGGGCCGCTATCGGTGGGGCTCGTCGCCGGCGGCGGCGAGCACGGCGGCCACCTGGACGGCGGTGGCCGGCTCCACCGGCAGGTCGGCCAGCAGCGGCTGGATCTCGTCGGGCTCGAGCCCCTCGGTGAGCAGCAGCTCGAGCAGCCGGCCGGCCTCGGCCGGCGGGACCGGCAGCGGCAGGCCGGAGGACCGCAGCGCGGCCTCGGCGAGGAACCGGGCGCCGCCGAGGTCGGCCGGCTCGGGCTCGGGCGCCGGCACCGCGCCCCGGGCGGCGGCCTCGGCGGCCCGGACGACGGACAGCGGCAGCCCCTCCGCCTCGACCTCGGCCAGCGGCACGTCGCCCAGCGCGGCCAGCAGCAGGTGCTCGGCCTCGGCGCGCAGCGGCGTCTCCCAGTCCCCCGCCCGGACGACGTCGCCGAGGTCGCCGCCGTCCTCGCCGAGCTCGTCGAGCAGCTCCGCCCACGCCCCCCGGCGGGTGTCCCGGGCGCGCTCGGCGGCGAGCACGCAGGTCTGCTGCACGAACGGTTCGAGCACCTCGCGGTCGAGCCGGTCGGCGTAGGTGCCGCCGTCGGCGGTGACGGCGTTGAGCGCGTCGGCGAAGCTGCCCGGCCGCGCGTCGCCGAGCTCCAGCCGGCCGTCCTCCTCCCCCGACAGCGCCTGCCCGGAGGCCGCCCGCACCCCGATCGTCATCCCGGTGGCGACCAGCCGGCCGCGGTGGCGCAGGTGGTGCGGCTGGTCGGACAGGCCCACGCTCCACGCGCACGCCTCGGCCACCAGCGCCGGCACCCGCTCGCGCAGCACCTCGCGCGTGAGCATCCCCATCCAGTCGACGTCGAACACCCCTCCAGGGTGCGCGGCCGGGGCGGCCCGCGTCACGTGTGGCGGGGCACGTCCCGCGGGTACGGGGGTCGGTCGTGGCGATGCACGTGTTCCGCACCAAGCCGGTCGAGCACATCGGGGAGTCGGAGGGCGAGGCCACCGGCGTCGGCAAGCTCCGCCGGAACCTCTCCGCCCGGCACCTCGTCGGCTTCGGCATCGGCGTGGTGATCGGCACCGGCATCTTCACCCTCACCGGCGTGCAGGCGAGGAACACCGCCGGGCCGGCCGTGGTGATCTCCTTCGTCGTCGCCGGCGTCGTCGCCGTCCTCGCCGCGCTCTGCTACGCCGAGCTCGCCTCCTCGGTGCCGACGGCGGGCAGCGCCTACTCCTACGCCTTCGCCACCGCCGGCGAGCTCATGGCCTGGGTGATCGGCTGGGACCTGTTCCTGGAGTTCGCGCTCGGGGCCGCGGTCGTCGCCCGCGGCTGGTCGGGGTACGTGGGCAACCTGCTCGACCTGCCGCCGTCGATGTTCGGCGAGGACTCGGTGGTCAACGTCGGGGCCGTGCTCATCGTGCTCGTCCTGACGCTGGTCGCGGTGCTCGGCATCCGCGAGTCGGCCCGGGTCACCGGCGCGCTGGTGATCGTCAAGGTCGCCATCTGCGTCTTCGTCGTCGTCGCGGGCGCCTGGTTCGTCACCGGCGCCAACCTCACCCCGTTCGTGCCGCAGTCGGAGGGCAGTGCCGGCGCGAGCGGCCTCGAGCAGCCGCTGGTCGGGTGGGCGTTCGGCCTCGACCCCGCCGTCTTCGGCGTCGGCGGCATCCTCACCGCGGCCGCCGTCGTCTTCTTCTCCTACACCGGCTTCGAGGCCGTGGCGAACCTCGGCGAGGAGACCCGGCGCCCCGGTCGCGACCTGCCGCTGGGGCTGCTCGGCACGCTGGCCCTGTCGACGGCCCTCTACGTCGGCGTCTCGTTCGTCGTGGTCGGGATGGTGAAGTACACCGACATCGACGAGGGCGCCCCGATCGCCGACGCCTTCGCCCAGAACGGGCTGGGCTGGGCCTCGGCCCTGATCTCCCTCGCCGCGGTCGCCGGCCTGACCTCGGTGATCCTCGTCGACCTGCTCACGGTCAGCCGGATCGGCTTCGCCATGGGCCGCGACGGGCTGCTGCCGATGTCGATCGCGAGGGTGAGCCCGCGCACCGGCACCCCGGTGCGCATGACGCTGATCTACTCCGCCGTCGTCCTGGTCATGGCGGCGCTCGTGCCGCTGGAGGAGCTGGCCAACCTGGTGAGCATCGGCACGCTGTTCGCCTTCGTGCTGGTCTCCCTCGCCGTGCCGCGGCTGCGGAAGACCCGCCCCCAGCTGCGGCGCGCGTTCCGGGTGCCGCTCTCGCCGTGGCTGCCGTGGCTGTCGGCGCTGGCCTGCTTCTACCTGATGGCGAACCTCGAGCTGGAGACCTGGCTGCGGTTCCTCGCCTGGATGGCGCTGGGCTTCCTCGTCTACTTCGGATACGGCTACCGGCACTCGCGCTGGCGCGCGGCGACGGGGACCGGGCGGGAGGCCGCCCCGGCGGCGCGGAACTGACAGCCGGTCCCCAGCCGGCGGTCATCGCGCTGTCGGCCGGGCGCGGCAGCGTCGACCACGTGGACGACGAGCTGCGCAGGACCCTGTTCGACCCCGCGGCGGCGCACGGCCTGGTGCTCGCCCACCGACCACCGGCGCCGTCGGCGGTGCAGGGGGTGGTCTCCGACGTGGTGTGGGGCGACGTCGTCCGGCTGCTGCGGTGGGCGACGGCGGCTCCGGCGCCGGAGCTCGCCGCCGGCACCTGGTGGCGGCTGGCCGCCGGGTGCGCCGACTTCCTCCGCCGCTACCCCGGCCTCTCCGCCGAGGTGGGCGAGCCGTGGGACGCCGGGCCGCCGCCCGAACTGGCCGGCAGCGGCGCCGACCGGGTGGCGGCGGCCGCCGACCGGCTCGCCGCCCGCCTGCGCGCGCCCGGCCCGCTGCCGCTGCACGTGCTCGCGGCCGAGGTGGACGCCCTCGGCGCCGCGGCGGTCAGCGCCCTGGCCGAGCGCTCCCTGCCTCCCGGCCGCTGACCGGCGGCGTGCGGGGCGCGAGCCGCACCGCGCGCAGCACCCCGGACGGCGGCAGCCGCCGGCCGCAGGTCGTGCAGAACCGGCCGCGCTGGTGCGCGGCGCCGCAGCGCGTGCAGGACACGGGCGCCTCCTCGACGTCGGTGGACGCACCGCACGATGCCGCCCGGGCCGCCGCCCGCCGCTCCCGGCGCACGCGGTGGGACGAGTCGTCCCGGAACCGTCACGATCGCGGCCGGGCGCATTGCGATCCCGTGACGCTTCCCCGAACACGCCGGGGACGGGTCGCTGCGCCGCGTGGCGGGCACGCAGCCTGGGGCCATGGATGCGGTCTGGGTCCAGTCCCTGCACAACCTCCACTGCCCGCGCTGCGACCACCGGCTGGTGCAGCGGGCGGGTCGCCACCTGCACGGGGTTCTTGGCGTCCCCGTCTACGTCGGCCACGTCGGCACGCTGGTCTGCCCCCGCGGCCACGCGCTGCCGGACCGGGAGCGGCTCTACGCCTACCGCGCCGAGCGCGGCCACGCCCCGAGCGCGCCGGTGTCAGAGGTCGGACCGCCCGCCCGCTGAGCGGCGCCCGCGCCCGCGCGCCGGCCCCTTCTGCAGCTGCAGGACCCGCCACAGCCCGGTGCGGTGGAGCATGTCGCGGGTGCGCCGGTCGGCCCCGCGCAGCACGACCGCCCCGCCGCGGGCCCGGCAGACCCGGTGCGCCCACAGGAAGCTGGCCAGCGCCGGGCTGCCCAGCGCGTGCACCCCGCTGACGTCGACGACGATCCGCCGGGCCCCGGCGAGCAGCGCGTCGCGCAGCAGCCAGCGCGCGTCGGCGTACCCGTCGGCCAGCACCCCGTCGTCGAGGGCGACGACGACCTCGTCGCCGTCGCGGGCCGGGTCGTCGCCGCGGGTCGCCACGCCGGTCATGGCACGAGCGTCCCCGGGCCACATTGCGATCCCCCGGACGGCGGCTTTGCGATTCCGTGACGGTCCGCCGCCGCGGCGGTCGCGCCCCGGCCGCGGTGGCAGCATGGGGCGACGTGCCCCCGCGTCTGCTGATCGTCGAGGACGACGACCACATCCGCACCGCGCTGCGCTGGGCGCTGGAGGACGAGGGCTACGCGGTCGACGAGGCCGCCAGCGGCGAGGACGCCTGCGCCGCGGTCGACGCCGCGCCCCCCGACCTGATGGTGCTCGACCTCATGCTCGGCCGGATGGACGGGTACGGCGTCGTCCGGCACGTGCGCCGGTCGCACGACCTGCCGATCATCGTGGTCAGCGCGCGGGCCGACACGCACGACATCGTCGCGGCGCTGGAGGCCGGCGCCGACGACTACGTGACCAAGCCGTTCCAGGTCAAGGAGATCACCGCCCGCCTGCGCGCGCTGCGCCGCCGGGCCGGCGCCGGCACGCCGGTGCGCGACGAGCCGCCCCGCGAGGTGGTCCTGGACCGCGACCCGGCGGGCCCGCTGGTGCTGCGCGAGGAGCGCGGCACGGTGCACCGCGGCGAGGTGCAGCTGCCCCTGACCGTCACCGAGTTCCGGTTGCTGTGCGAGCTGGCCGCCGTCCCCGGCCGGGTGCTCAGCCGGCAGGACCTGCTGGAGCGGGTCTGGCAGCACGGCTACTTCGGCGACGAGCGCATCGTCGACGTGCACATCCGCCGGCTGCGCACCAAGGTCGAGCTGGACCCCGGCGCGCCGCGGCTGGTGGTGACCGTCCGGGGGCTGGGCTACCGGCTGGACCCGCGGTGAGGCGCGCGCCCGGGCCGCGCGGCCTGCGGGCGCGCATCGTCCTCGCCTTCGGCGCCGGCGCGCTGCTGGTCTCCGCGGTGCTCGTGGTCACCACCTTCCTGCTGGCCCGCGGGTACCTGCTCGACCAGCGGGAGAGCACGGCCACCCGGCAGGCGTTCGCCGACGCCGACCTGCTGCGCAGCCGGCTGGCGACGGCCGGCGCCGAGGTGGGCGACGTCCTCTCGGAGATCTCCCCCGGCGGGTCCGACGTCGTCGTGCGCAGCGGCGACGCGTGGTACTCCTCCAGCCTCGACGTCGGGGCCCGCGACGTCCCGGCGCAGTTGCGCGAGCTGGTCCGGGACGGCGCCGCGGGGACCGTCCGCACCTCCTCGGCGGACGGGCCGCGGCTGGTGATCGGCGTCCCGGTGGCCGCCGCGGGGCTGGAGTTCTACGAAGTGGCCCCGCTGGTGGAGCTGCAGGGCGTGCTGCGCACCCTGGCCGCGGTGCTGGGCGCCGGCGCGGTGACCGCGACCGCCGCGGGCGCCGGCTTCGGCGTGTGGGCCAGCCGCCGGGTGGTGCACCCGCTCGACCAGGTCGCCGGGGCCGCGAGCCGCATCGCCGCCGGCGAGCTGACCACGCGCCTGCCGGCGACCGACGACCCCGACCTGGTGGCGATCGTCGGCAGCTTCAACACGATGGTGGACGCGCTCGCCGCCCGCATCGAGCGCGACGCCCGCTTCGTCGGCGACGTCAGCCACGAGCTGCGCAGCCCGCTCACCAGCCTGACCACCAGCGTCGAGGTGCTCGGTGCCCGGCGCGAGGAGCTGAGCCCGCGCGCGCAGCAGGCGCTGGCCCTGGTGGAGGAGCAGCTCCGCCGCTTCCGCACCACCCTCGACGACCTGCTCGAGCTCGCCCGCCTGGACAGCGGCGCCGGGGACGACGACCGGCCGGCGGTGGACGTCGCCGCGCTGGCCCGCGAGGTGGTGGCCGCGACCGGCCGGCCGCCCGCGCTGCTGTCCGCCGACGGGCCGGCGGTCGTCCGCGGGGACAAGCGGCAGCTCGAGCGCGCCCTGCGCAACCTGCTGGACAACGCCGACCGGCACGCCGGCGGGCCGCGCCGCGTCGGGGTCGAGCGGCGCGACGGCTCGGTCGTGCTGACGGTCGACGACGCCGGCCCCGGGATCCCGCCGGAGGACCGCGACCGCGTCTTCGAGCGGTTCACCCGCGGCGTCCACGCCGGGCGCCGCTCCCTGCCCGGCGCCGGCCTCGGCCTGGCGATCGTCGCGGAGACCGCCGCCAGGCACGGTGGCGCCGCCTGGTGCGCGGCGGCCCCCGACGGCGGCGCCCGGATGACGCTGTCCCTGCCGGCGGAGCCGTCGTGAGCGCCCGCGCCCGGCTGGTCGCCGTCCTGTGCCCCGCCGTCACGACCCTCGCGGTGCTGGCCGGCTGCGGTGTGCCGACCGGGGGCGCGCCCGAGTCGATCGCGCCGTCCGACGTCCCCTACGGGCTGGCCGAGCCCACGCCCACCACCCCGGCCCCGACGAGCTCGGCCCCGCGCGCCGACCAGCCGCGGGTGTACCTGGTGGGCCCGGACGACGTGCTGGTGGCCAGCGGCCGCGACGTCACCGGCGGCACGCCGCGCCAGCGGCTGGCCGACCTGCTCGAGCAGCTGGCCGGCGGCCCCACCGCGGGCGAGCGGGACGACGAGCTGACGACGGCCCTGCCGCCCGGTGTCCGGCTGACCGTGACCGCGTTCGACGGCGGCACGGCGACGGTCGACCTGGCCGGCACCGGGGACGTGCCCTCGGGCGAGCAGTCCCGCCGCGCCGTCGGGCAGCTGGTGCTCACCGCGACCAGCCTGCCGGAGGTGCGGGAGGTGCTCCTCACCCTCGACGGCGACCCGTTGGAGGCGCCGCTGCCCTCCGGGGAGCTGACCTCCGAGCCGCTCACCGCCGCCGACTACGCGGCGCTCACCGTCGCCCCGCCGTCCTGAGGTCGGCGGCCGCATGACGAGCTCGTGACGAGTGCCGCGCGGGGCTGGGCCGGTCGCGGGCGGGCTGCCAGGCTGGGGGCATGAGCACCCCGCGCCCGACCTCCCCGGCCGAGTCCCCGTCCATGACCGAGGTCGTCGACCCGCGCCGGGGCTCGGTGCGCGTCAGCGGGCACCTCACCGTGCAGGGCGCCGACCTGGTGCGCGGCACCGTGGAGTCGCTGCGCCGCAGCGGCCACGCCCGCGTGCTCGTGGATCTGCAGGACGTGCAGGCCGTCGACGCCGCCGGTCTGCACGTGCTGCGCGACGTGGCGCGGTCGCTGGCCGAGGGCGGGGGCGTGCTGGTGCTCGAGCCGGGGGCGGGCGCGCGGCCGCGTTGAGCCCGCGCGCCGCGCCGGGCGCCGATACGCTCGGCGCGACGTCGCCCAGCCCGTAGGCGGCGCCGCCCGCGCACCTCCCCTCCGAGGAGCCCGTCCACGGTGGTGCCCACGATCGCGGCCGCGGGCGTCGACCTGCTCGCCGCCGCCGACCCCGAGCAGCTGCTGCCGGCACGGCAGCAGATGGCGTTCACGCTGGGCTTCCACATCGTCCTGGTGCCGTTCGGCGTCGCGTTCACCTTCCTGATGCTGCTGGCCAACTGGCGCGGCCTGCGGCGCGGGGACGACGAGGCGCTGCTGCTGGCCCGCCGGTGGTCGCAGGTGGCCGGTGTCCTGTTCGCCGTCGGGGCCGTCTCGGGCACCGTGCTGTCGTTCGAGCTGGGGCTGCTGTGGCCGGGCCTGATGGGCGCCTACGGGGCGGCCTTCGGCATCCCGTTCGCCGTGGAGGGGCTGTTCTTCTTCCTCGAGGCGATCTTCGTCGCCATCTACCTCTACGGCTGGAAGCGGATGCGCCCCTGGCCGCACTTCTGGTCGGGCGCGCCGATCGTGCTCTCCGGGATCGGGGGCACGGCGTCGGTGGTGGCGGCCAACGCCTGGATGAACCAGCCGGCGGGGTTCACGGTGCGCGACGGGGAGGTCGTCGACGTCCGGCCGGTGGAGGTGCTCCTCAACGGCGCCTTCTGGCACGAGGCCGTGCACATGCTGCTGGCCGCCTACATGGTCGCCGGCTTCACCGTGGCCGGCGTGTACGCCGTCGGCATGCTGCGCGGCCGGCGCGACCGCTACCACCGGCTCGGGCTGGCCATCCCCTTCACCGTCGCCGCCGTCTGCGCGCCGCTGCAGGTGGTCGTCGGCGACATCGCCGCCCGCGAGGTGTTCCAGGAGCAGCCGGCCAAGTTCGCCGCGATCGAGGCGGTCGTGGAGACCGACACGCACGTGCCGCTGACGCTCGGCGGGATCCTGGTCGACGGCGAGGTCCGGTACGGCATCGAGATCCCGTGGGGCGCGTCGATCCTCGCCGGCGAGAGCCCCGACACCCGGATCCTCGGCCTCGAGGAGATCCCGGAGGAGGTCCGCCCCTCGGACCGGCTGGTCAACGTCGTGCACTGGGCCTTCGACGTGATGGTCTCGATCGGCTTCGCGCTGCTGGCCCTCTCCGCGTGGTGGGGGCTGGCCTGGTGGCGGCGGCGACGGATGCCGCAGAGCCGCTGGTTCCTGCGCGCCACCGCCGTCTCGGGCGTGCTGGCCGTGATCGCGCTGGAGGCCGGCTGGATCGTGACCGAGGTGGGCCGCCAGCCCTGGATCGTGGTCGGCCACATGCTCACCCGCGACGCCGTCGCCACCGAGGGCAACCTCTGGCTGTTCTACGGGGCCACGGTGGCCCTGTACGCCGCGCTCACGGTCGGCACCGTGCTGGCCCTGCGCCTGCTGCGCCGGCGCTGGGCCGCGGAGGACGCCGGCGGCGGGGAGGCGGGCGACACCGGGGACGTGCCGTACGGCCCGTCGCGGGCGCGCGAACCGGAGGCGGCGGGGGAACAGGCGTGAGCACCGTCGCCGCGGTCGTGCTCTTCACCGGCGTGCTGGCCTACGCCGTCCTGGGCGGCGCCGACTACGGGGCCGGCTTCTGGGACCTCACCGCGGGCGGGGCGCAGCGGGGCCGCCGTCCCCGGCACCTCGTCGACGCGGCGCTCGGGCCGGTGTGGGAGGCCAACCACGTCTGGCTGATCTTCTGCCTGGTCATGCTGTGGACCGGCTTCCCGTCCGCCTTCGCCGCGATCACGACCACGCTGTACGTCCCGCTGGGGCTGGCCGCGCTCGGCATCGTGGCGCGCGGCGCCGGGTTCGCGTTCCGCTCGGTCATGGTCCGCACCGACCAGCAGCGGGTGACCGGCGCGGCGTTCGCGGTGTCGTCGGTGCTCACCCCGTTCTTCTTCGGGACCGTGGCCGGCGGCATCGCCTCCGGCCGGGTCCCCGCCGCCGGCGGCGGCGACCCCGTCGGCAGCTGGCTGAACCCCACGTCGCTGCTCGGCGGCGTGCTCGCCGTCGCCGCCTGCGCCTACCTCGCCGCCGTGTTCCTCGTCGCCGAGGCCCGGCGGCGCGACGACCCCGGGCTGGAGGGGTACTTCAGGAACCGCGCGTGGCTGGCCGGCGGGGTCTGCGGCGCCCTCGCCCTCGCCGGCATCTGGGTGCTGGCGGCGGACGCGCCCCGCCTGTTCGACGGGCTGCTCGGCCGCGGGCTGCCCCTGGTGCTGGCCTCCGGCCTCGCCGGCCTGGCCGCGCTGGTGCTGCTGCGCCGGGCCGCGCCGCGGCTGGTGCAGGCGCTCGCCGTCCTGGCCGTGGCCGCGGTCGTCGTCGGGTGGGGCGTGGCGCAGTACCCGTACCTGCTGGGCACGCGGCTGCCGATCGCCGAGGCGGCGGCCCCGGCGCCGACGCTGTGGGCGCTCACCGTGGTGGCCGCGGTCGCCCTGGTGCTCGTCGTCCCGGCCATGGCCCTGCTGTTCACGCTGGCGCAGCGCGGGCGGCTGGAACACCTCTGACCCCGCGCGGCGTGCGGTGGCGCCCGCCGGGGTACGGCAACCGGGGCAGCGAGCAGTCCGAGAGCACACCCGAGGTGAGGACGACATGACCGCGAGCACGGGCAACCAGGACGTCGTCGACATCCTGACCGCCGACCACCAGGAGGTCCTCGCGCTGGTGGGCCAGATCCCGGCGGCGGACGCCGCGCAGCGCCGCGACATGGCCGACACGGTCATCGCCGAGCTCATGCGGCACTCGGTGGCCGAGGAGATGTACGTCTACCCGGCCATGCGCGACCACCTGCCCGACGGCGAGAGCAAGGTCCAGCACGACGTCGAGGAGCACCAGCAGCTCGAGGAGGTCATGAAGGAGCTCGAGGGCGTCGACGCCGCCGACGCCCGGTTCCTCGAGGTCCTCGGCCGCCTCGAGGCGGTGCTGCGCGACCACGTCACCGACGAGGAGACCGAGCAGTTCCCCCTCCTGCGCGCGCAGCTGTCGAGCGAGCAGCTCGTCGAGATGGGGAAGAAGGTGGAGACCGCGAAGAAGGCGGCCCCGACCCGCCCCCACCCGGCCGCCCCGCACAGCGAGCTGTTCCACAAGCTGGTCGGTCCCGGCGTCGGCATGGTCGACCGGCTGCGCGACAAGCTGACCGGCCGGTCGACCAGCGCCTGACCCGGCCGGCGTCGGCCGGGCCGGGGGCGCCCGCGGGCGGCTCAGCTCTTGCCGGACCCCGAGCTCCCCCCGTGCTCGTGCCGGTCCTCGCCGTGCCGCGCGGTGGAGATCTGCTTCGACGCCCCGGTCGTCGCGCCGGCGGCGCTGGGGCTCACCCCCTGCTTCTTCGCCTCGCGGGCGGCGGCGCGCTGGGCGTCCTGGTCGTTGTTCTTCGCCATGGGAGGTGCGTGCCCCGTCCCGCCGGGGGCGACACCTCAGCGGCGGGCCGGGACGGCGATCCGGTCGAGGTCGGCGGCGACGACGATCTCCCCGCCGAACTCCGCGGCGGCCTCCTCGCGGAACCGGGCGGGGTCGGGGTAGCGCTGGGAGAAGTGGCTCAGCACGAGCAGCCGGACGCCGCCCTGGCGCGCCACCGCACCGGCCTGGGCCGCGGTGAGGTGCCCGTACCGCTCGGCCAGGTCGGCGTCCGCGGCGAGGAAGGTCGACTCGACGACGAGCAGGTCGGTGCCGTCGGCCAGGGCGTGCACGCCGTCGCAGAGCCGGGTGTCCATGACGAAGGCGAACCGCTGGCCGGGCCGCGGCACGCTGACCGCCTCCACGTCCACCCGGCGGCCGCCGACGACGATCGAGCCCTCGCGCTGCAGGCGGCCGACGTCGGGGCCCGAGATCCCCGCGCGGGCCAGCTCGGCGGGCAGCATCCGCCGGCCGTCGGGCTCGACGAGCCGGTAGCCGAAGGACTCGACGACGTGCTCGAGCCGGCGCACCTCCAGGGTGCCGAAGGCGCCGGAGGCCACCGGCCCGTCGGCGGTGAGCGGCTCCTCCCGCAGCTCGGCGGTCTCGTGGAACACCGAGGCGTGCCGCAGCCGGTCGAAGAACACCTCCCCGGACGCCGGGTAGTGCGCCACGACCGGGTGCGCCACCCTGTCCAGCGACAGCCGCTGCACCACCCCCGGCACGCCCAGGCAGTGGTCGCCGTGGAAGTGGCTCAGGCACAGCCGCGTGACCGCCGAGCTCGGGACCCCGGCCAGCAGCATCTGCCGCTGCGTCCCCTCCCCCGGGTCGAACAGCAACCCCTCGCCGTCCCAGCGCAGGAAGTACCCGTTGTGGTTGCGGGTGCGGGTGGGCGCCTGGCTGGCCGTGCCGAGGACGACGAGCTCGCGGGCGGCCACGGCGCGGACGCTACCGGCCCGCCTCCCGGGCTCGATAAGCTCGCGACCGGCGGGCCTCACGCCCAACCCCAGACCGGCTCTCCACGCGGGCCGGCACCGCGGGGCAAAGGGGACTCCGGGAGCCTCGAGGCGCCGACGAGCCATGGCCTGCACGACCGACGGCTGCGGCGGTGGGCGGCGCGTGGAGCCGCCGGCCGCGGGGCGCAGCCGGGAAGGTCCGACCATGACCGTCGCCAAGCAGCTCAAGGCGCGCATCCGGGCGCGGATGGCCCGCACGGGTGAGCGCTACGCCGTCGCCCGCGCCCACGTCCTGGGCACCGCGGGGAAGCCCGACGTGGACGCCGGGTGGACGCTGCGCGGGGGCACCGACCCCGACACCGCGGCGCTGGCGAACGTGCTGGCGCACCGCGGCGTCACCGGCCCCGACGGCCCGCTGGGCGAGCCGCTGCTCCTCGTCGTCGGCGGCGGGCTGGGCGCCGGCTACATCCTCTGGGAGTTCGCCCACGACGACAGCCGCGTCGTCACCCTCGGCTTCACCCACTCCTGGCAGTACTTCGACCGGCGGCTGGCCACGACCGTGGACCGGCTCGGGCTGGACGCCGCGTGGTCGCGGGGGGGGGGGGGGGGGGGGGGGGGGGGGGGGGGGGGGGGGGGGGGGGGGGGGGGGGGGGGGGGGGGGGGGGGGGGGGGGGGGGGGGGGGCCGGGCGGCGGGGTCGCGCGGGGCCGGGCGCTGACCCTGGCGCGCGGCAGACTC